>CACZTA010000289.1 GCA_902783935.1 uncultured Lachnospiraceae bacterium
ATCGTATGGGTAGTACTCGCGCTCGGAGCTGCAAGCCTTCTTGCTTACCAGGCAAGGATGATCGTCGGCGAAGAACTGTTGACACAGGGACTTCAGAAGACCGTATTCATCGCGATGGCAAGGAGATTCTTCCCGCCTGTCATCTCCGGACTGCTTCTCGCGGCTATCATGGCAGCCTCGGTATCAACGGCTGACTCACAGCTTCTAGTCGCGTCGAGTTCGTTCACATCTGACATGTATAAGCCGATCTTCAAGAAAAACGCGGGCGACAAGGAAGTTCTCTGGATGGGCCGTATCGCGGTTATCGTGATCGCGGTTATTGCGTTCCTGATCGCCTCTTCGAAAGGCTCAGGCGCGCAGGCAATCATGAACCTCGTTGAAAACGCATGGGGCGTGTTTGGCGCAGCGTTCGGACCCACAATCCTGCTTTCACTTTTCTGGAGAAGGTTCAACTACACTGGAGCGTGTGCCGGCGTCGTGGTTGGCGCGGTAGTCGACATTCTCTGGCTCATGTTCTCGACATCGGGTATTTATGAGATCATCCCGGGTTTCATACTCGGCGGTATCGCTGCGATAGTTGTAACACTCGCTACACCGGCTCCGTCTAAGGAAGTTACAGACATCTACGACAAAGCCATGGCTACAGAAAACGAATAATACCGGGATCCGCTGAATAATCATTAGAAAAAACACCCGCGTGCCTCTGCGGCATGCGGGTGTTTTTATATGAATCATAAGCACTAATCCTGTTTTCCGCAGAATCCGTCGCTAAATCAAATCATTATGTCTTCCCTGCCCAGCATCAGTTTGACTGTGTTCACAGGTCCTGTGGAATATAGCCCGACGGCATTCGCTTTCGTGCTAAGCTCAAGAAAATCTGCTGCATCTATATGGATCGTATCCGGGAGATGCTCCTCAAGGTTCGTGAAGCATATCTTTGGCCATTCGTACGGGAGATTTCTGAATCCCTCTATAATCTGCGCATTGTCACTTGTCATGACAACCATCAGCTTGTCAAGGTTGACAAGCCTGCGGCGTCTCACAAAATCGTCGATCGCTTTATCCGGGTCGGTATCATGGTTGCAATGGAGCTGTACATCACCGAGTTTCAGGACAGGATATCTCGGCTCGTCATATATGCTCCGGGCTTCCTCCCAATGGTCAAACACCGGTGTCTTGGAAAGATATCCCGGTAGATCCTCCAGCATCTTCAGATATTGGCCACCTTCTATCCACATGTTCTTGAAAGGCGATTTGCATTCAAGAGCAAACTGGTAATACAGCATTCCGCCGAAACACGAATTGCTGATTATCGTCCAATCCCTCTTCCGGATTTTCTCATAGTCCTCCATCGTAATGAAAGGCATGTTCAGTACATGGAAAGAAAATACTTTGTCCGGATCGATACCATAACTGCCGATCAATGTTTTGGTGATTTCCGTAGCGTACTTAGATGTCATTACAAATATAATGTCCGGATCGAGATCCGATATCTCATCCACAGAAATCAGCGAGAACCCGTCGCAAGTCCCGCCGTGTATGGTACTGCTGTCAGTGAGTCCAATGACCTTTATCTCACCGTCACGTTCCATCGACATGATGCGGTCGAGGTTTTGGTTATAATCTGTTCCTCTTCCGTATAAAACAACTCTTTTCATTCTGCCTGCCAATCTTTGTATGAACCTGCCGTCATCCGGCAGCCAGCCGCGGATCACTCCTTCGGCACCCTGTACCCTTTAGTCATAACGACCGCGCATTTGCAGCCGTCGTCGTCGAAAATATCGATCCTGTAGTAACAGATCTTGCGTCCTTCCTTAAGGACTTCCGCGACCGCGTACATCGAGTCACCTTTCACCTCGCTGAGGTAATCTATCGTGCTCGACAAAGTCACCGTTACCGGCTTTTCCGTGTCATGATTGTTCGCCACGGCAAACGCAAAATCCGCCAAAGTATAGTAGACGGCTCCCATCACGTGCCCAACAGCGTTTCTATGCCTTTTATCGAGCCGTAGAGCGACTTTTGCGTATCCTTCATCATAATCCTCGATTACGATTCCCGTCGCGTCTGTAGCGTATTTATCGTCCGAGAAGAACGATCGTACTTTTTCGAGTTCTTTCATCCCAATCACCAAACAGCCGCCGTTTACCGCGGCGGCTGCGTCAATTCTGTTCACTCGGCATTCTTCCCGATGTAGAACGCCTTCTTGTTCATCTCCAGGAACTTCCCGGGAACGCATCTGGTAAGAGCTTCCTCCCACTCAGCATCCGTGAAATCGAAATACTTGGAAAGTCTTCCAAGGAGAACTACGTTCACGGCCTTCGATGAACCCGCCTGCTCCGCGAGCGCGAGGCAGTCGAGCGCGTCCACATTTGCGCCGGCAGCTTTGATTTTGCCAATGATGTCTTCCGGGTATTCCGCGACGCCGGTTACGACTGGCATCGGGTCGATCTGCTGCGTATTCGTTACTATTGTGCCGCCTTTCTTAAGGTACGGCAGCCATCTGGCCGCTTCAAGACCTTCAAATGAGACGATATAATCGGCTTCACCCTTGTCCACGATCGGCGAATAGACTTTGTCGCCGAAACGGACGTAAGTCACGACGCTTCCGCCTCTCTGGCTCATTCCGTGGACTTCAGAAACTTTTACGTCGACTCCCTTCATAAGGAACAACTCTCCGAGGACTCTGCTCGCGAGGAGGCTTCCCTGACCGCCGACACCTACTATCATGATGTTAGTTGTTTTCATAGCTTTGACCCCCTGACTCGCTCAGCCTATCGCGCCTACCGGACAAAGCTGTCCGCACACGCCGCATCCCACGCACTGTGTCTGGTCTATGACCGCTTTGCCATCCCTGAAGCTTATCGACGGGCAGCCGATCCTCATGCAGGAGCGGCAGCCTATGCACTTCTCGGGATCCGCTTTGAGCGGCGGATTATGCTTGACGGTTTTCAGGAGAGCGCACGGACGGCGGCTGATGATAACCGACGGCTCGTCTTTAGCAAGCTCTTCTTTCAGCACAGTGTCGAGCTCGGCCAGGTTATACGGATCGACAACCCTGACATTTTTGATGCCCATCGCTTCACAAAGCTTCTCCAGGTCGATCTTCCCTGCCGGGTTTCCGTGTATGTCGAGTCCGGTGGTCGGATTCTGCTGATGACCGGTCATTCCCGTGATCGAATTGTCGAGGATAATGACCGTCGAATTGCTCTGGTTGTAAGCGATATCCGCAAGTCCGGTCATACCGGAATGCATGAATGTAGAATCGCCGATCACGCAGACGGCATTCTGTTTACCCTCGGATTCGAGAGCTTTGTTGAAGCCGTGGAGTCCGGACACTGACGCGCCCATGCATACGCATACGTCCATCGCGCTGAGTGGCGGAGTTGCGCCGAGTGTGTAGCATCCGATGTCTCCGAATACCGTGCATTTATTCTTTTTGAGTGTGTAGAACATGCCTCTGTGTGGACATCCCGAGCACATTACCGGGGGACGTCCCGGGATGACTGCGTCTGCGGCTGTCGTTTCAGCAAGTTCCATTCCGAGAGAATCTCTCAGGATGTTCTGTGAAAACTCGTTGATTGACGGGAAGCATTCTTTGCCCATTACTTTTACGCCTATGCGCTCGCAGTGTTCTTCGATCACAGGATCGAGTTCTTCCACGACATAACATGTCTCGACTGAAGCCGCAAAATCCCTGATTTTCTGTACCGGAAGCGGGTTAACAAGGCCGAGTTTGAGGATGCTTGCGCTCTCTCCGAACACCTCTCTCGCATACTGGTAAGAAGTCGACGAAGTGATTACGCCGACCTTGTTGTCAGTCCCTTTTTCTATACGGTTGAGGTCAGTAGTCTCGGCGAACTCCGTGAGCTCCTTCATGCGGGCTTCTACCTTGATGTGGCCCTTCATCGCATTGACAGGAAGCATCACGCGCTCAAATTTCTTTTCATACTTGACCGGCTCATGCTCTGCTCTTTCACCCAATTCGACGATGCTCTGAGCGTGCGCGATCCTGGTCACCATTTTGACCATTACAGCAGTTTTGAATTTCTCAGAAAGTTCATAGCCCTTTTTTACAAAATCAAGCGCTTCC
>CACZTA010000290.1 GCA_902783935.1 uncultured Lachnospiraceae bacterium
TCTCCGGCAGGTATCCGGTAATGACTTCCTCGGGATCGGAGGATGTTCCGGCCGGTGCCTTCGCTTCCGTGGATGTCTCGGGACTGTTGTTTCCGCTGTCCGCGGAAGGACCGGAAGATTTGGAAGAACAGCCTGCCATCAGCATGCCGGCTGAAAGCAGGACCGGCAGAAACCGGTATTTTGAATATTTCATAGATATTTTATATTTCATTTGCCTGGATCCTTTCTGAATTGATAATCTCCTGGATATATCGATGATAGCATTTTTGGGGGATGGTGTAAAATGAAAAGTCTGTGAATTCCTGCGTTGAATTCCTGCATTATGAATGGGCAAAGGTTTATAGAACACGGAAAGATGTGATATGATAAAAAAAGAGTTTTTGTTTTGCCGTGAAAGGCATCTTACGGAACAGGAGAAACGCAGAAGATGAAACTGGTCATGCCGCCTGCTGTCAGGCTGATTATACAGGAACTGGAAACGAACGGATATGAAGGCTATGCTGTCGGCGGATGCGTCCGTGATGCCTGTCTTGGGCGGGAACCGAACGACTGGGACATCACGACATCGGCTTCCCCGGAAAAGGTAAAGGAAATATTCGGGCATACTGTCGATACCGGCATCGCGCATGGCACCGTGACCGTACTGATCGACGGTGAAGGGTTTGAAGTGACGACGTACCGGATCGACGGGAAGTATGAGGACGCGAGGCATCCCACAGAGGTAACTTTTACCGCGAATCTGTTGGAGGACCTGAAACGGAGGGATTTCACCATCAATGCCATGGCTTATAACGACAGTACAGGCCTGGTGGATGCCTTCGGCGGACAGGAGGATCTGAGGAATAAAGTGATCCGCTGTGTCGGGGAGCCGGAGCACCGGTTCGGGGAGGACGCGCTGCGCATGATGCGGGCTGTCCGCTTCGCCGCCCAGCTGGGTTTTTCGATCGAAGAAAGAACAAGGCGGGCGGCTGTGAAACTGGCCGGGAATCTGGTGAAAATCAGTGCGGAACGCATCCGGGAAGAACTTGTCAAGCTTCTGATGTCGGATCATCCGGATATTCTCCTGGACGCCTGGGATTTGTCATTGACCCGTGTTTTTCTTCCGGAATTTGACGCGATGATGGAGCGGGGAAGCGGCGAAACCGCGGTGAAGGCGCTTCGCGTTTCTGGAAAGGACCGCATTGTGAGGCTGACATTGCTGCTTCGCGATATAAACAACGGCAGCGCTTCCTGCGCCGAAGCCGTTGCACAGCTGCTCAGGCGGCTGAAATTTGACCGTGACACCATGAAAAAAACGGCGGTTCTTTCAGAATTGTCTTTCGAGCCTGTTCCGGACTGTAAGGCCGGAATCAGGAAACTTGCCTCCAGGCTGGGAGATGAACAGTTTGACAGATGGGTCTGCGTTAAAGAGGCTCTGCTGCAGGCCGGCTATGTACCTGGGAGAGAGGAGGCCGGTTCTGACGATCCGGCGCGGCTTTCGGCTGTCCGGGAATTGTACGCGCAGATCCGGAAAGATGGGGATTGCCTCTCGCTCTCCGAACTGGCCCTGACCGGGACAGACCTTACGGCGGACGGCATGAAGCCGGGAAAGCAGGTAGGAGAAGTTCTGCACCGGCTGCTGGAGGAAGTCCTGCAGGATCCGGCAAGGAATACACGGGCATACCTGCTGCAGCGAAGCCGTGAACTGCGGATGCAGCAGCCGTAAGCGCTGCCGCAGAAGGATCTGAGCCTTGACGAGGGCAGCCGTGCCTGCTTATAATATCTCAACAGGTAAAACAGACAGAACAGGGAGGTTCACCTCATGAAGTTTATAGCAACTCCCGTAAAGGGAATGAATGATTTTCTGCCGTCGGATATGCGCCTTCGCCAGCATGTGCTGAAGCTGATCCGGGAAACCTATGCCACATACGGGTTTGACGAGATCGAGACGCCGGCGATGGAGCATATTGAAAACCTGACCGGTAAGGTGGGCGGTGAGAATGAGAAGCTGATTTTTAAGGTTATGAAGCGCGGAAGAGAACTGGAGAAAGGGCTGCAGACGGGAGAAATCGCCGACAGCGGACTGCGCTATGACCTTACGGTACCGCTGACCCGTTACTACGCGAATAACCGCAACGAACTGCCGACACCCCTGAAAGCCCTGCAGATCGGGAATGTCTGGCGTGCGGACAAGCCGCAGAAGGGACGTTTCCGCCAGTTTACCCAGTGCGATATTGATATTATCGGGGACGCGTCAATCATGGCTGAAATCGAACTGATTGCCGCGACCTCACGAATGCTTACCCGCATTTTCTCCGAGGTGAATATCCGTGAGTTCACGGTTCACATCAACGACCGGCGGATCCTGAAGGCGATGGCGGCCGCTGCCGGTTTTGCGCAGGAAGATTATGATGATGTCTTCATCATCCTGGATAAACTCGATAAGATCGGACTGGATGGCGTGAGAAAGTCGCTGCTGGAA
>CACZTA010000291.1 GCA_902783935.1 uncultured Lachnospiraceae bacterium
AAGACCGGCATGTCAGCTGATGACTATGCGGTTCTCAATAACATTATCGGTGCGGTCGAGACCGGCGGACAGGTCTACGGCGTGAGAGATTACGCTGATTATACCGCTCCCTACACAAACAGCGGACTTGAACACACCTGCACGCTCGGCTGGGGCGCATATTACGGAGAGGAAGCCCAGCTCCTTGTGAAGACGATCCAGGCGAGGGCGCCGAAGACATTTGCAAACATCGATGCGAAAGGCATTATCGCCGCGAAGCTGAAAGTCAACTGGGTTTCAACCAGGTGGAAGCCGAACGCTACGGAGATCAAGCTCCTGAAGAGACTGATCACGACGACCGTCGGCAAGAAGATCCAGGACGAGCTGATGACGAAGCTCATGAAGTACTACGTAGCCCAGTGTGCAGCTTATACAAAGAACACCTACGCGATCATGATGTACTGCGAGATCGCACATCTCGGCGGCACGAGCGCTGCTAACCGTATCTTCGGAAAGTGCAACGGCAAGTACAATCTCGATTCGATCGTCGCTGCACTGAAGACAGAATATAATTCATCCAATTCCGTCGGCAGCTCCAAGTACTGGTCGAGACATATGAAGTGCGTCGAGTTTATTCAGAAGTATGCGTAATGACTACGTGAGAAGGAGAGCAGGCTGAACGATGAACGGTTCCGGCATTGCTGCAGTGATCACGGCAGGCGTGATCGCAGTGCTGTTCATCCTGATGATCCTTAAGGGGAAGCGGGACAGGAACAGCGACATACAGAAAAAGATCAGAAACAGCTGGGGAAGTGAGCTTCCCCGGCTGTATTCAGCTGAACAGATTTCCCATATCAGGCGCTATTCCGATTCCCTGGACACAAGGGAGGGGGCGCCTGCTTTCTGCGTCATCGATGAGATCACGGCGGGCGACACGGCACTGGATGAGGTATACGGGACTGTCTCACGCACCTTTTCCGCTCCGGGGGACGAGGTGCTCTATGCGTGGCTCCGTCATCCGCTGACAGATCCGGAGGCTGTCCGGAAGCGGATCGCCCTCGAGGATTTCTTTGCGGAAAATGCAGCCGCCCGGGAGGAAGCCGGCCGGATCCTCTGCGGTTGCGGGAGACTCAGGAAGGCATCCTTTTACGGAGCGCTCGCGTCGCTCGAAGAGGCCCGCAGCATCGGCCGCGGCAAATACCTGCTGCTCAGCGCAGTGACGGTCCTGACGTTTCTCATGCTGCTTGTCCGTCCTGTCGTCTTTGCGGTGCTCGCGGCGCCTGTGCTTTTCATCGACTTCCGCGTGCATCTCGGCATGAAGAAGGTCATCGGGGAGAGCCTCGCCGGTTTTCAGGCGGTGCTCCGGCTCGTGCAGGCGGCGCGGGAGATGGGCGCCATGCCTTATCCGGAGATGACGGAAGAGACGGAAAAGCTACGCAGGGCTGCTGCAGCATTTTCCTCTTTCAGGAGAGGCTCCTTCCTGGTCATGACGGCGGGATCGGTCGGCTCCGGTTTCTCGGACGCCGTACTCGAATATGCCAACATGCTGTTTCACGCGGACCTCATCCGGTATGACGCCATGCTGGCGGCTTACCGCACCCACGAGAAGGAAGCGGAGGAACTGTTTGCCGTGCTCGGATCGGTCGACGCGGCGATTTCAGCCGCTTCGTATAAAGCGTCCGGCCGCCTGTTCACAAGACCCGTGTTCACGGACGGGACGGCTGCGGTCTTCCGCGCGGAGGAGCTGTATCACCCGCTGCTCAATGCGCCTGTGCCGAATTCCGTTGATACGGAGAGAGAGGTCCTCCTGACCGGGTCAAATGCATCCGGCAAGTCGACCTTCCTCAAGAGCGTGGCCCTCTCCGCAATTCTCGCCCAGAGTATCGGCATCGTGCCGGCCCGGTCGTATGAGGCGCCCTGCTTCGCAGTCTTTTCTTCGATGGCGCTCAGCGACAACCTGGCCGGCGGCGAGAGCTATTTCGTCGTGGAAATCCGCTCGCTGAAACGGATCTGGGACGCCGCGCAGAGCGGCGGACAGCCCGTACTTGCGGTGATTGACGAAGTCCTGCGCGGGACGAACACGGTCGAGCGGATTGCTTCTTCCGCACAGATCCTGAAGGCGCTGGACCGGAGAAATGTCCTCATTTTTGCGGCGACGCACGATATCGAGCTTTCGTATCTCCTTGAGGAGTGCTATACAAATATGCATTTTGAGGAGCATATCGAGGACGGCGATGTCCGGTTTGATTACCGTCTCCGGACAGGAAGGGCATCTTCCGGCAATGCAGTCCGCCTGATCGGGGCAGCCGGCTTTGGCCCGGAGATCACGGAGGCGGCAGAACGCATGGCAAAGCATTTTAATGAAACGGGGGAATGGCGGTTTTGACAAAAGTCCTTATTTATACAGACGGAGCTGCGCGGGGAAATCCTGACGGGCCCGGAGGCTACGGCGCAGTCCTTCAGTATACCGACGCGGCCGGGGTCCTGCATGAAAAGGAACTCTCCGAAGGGTTTGCGAAGACGACGAATAACCGGATGGAGCTGATGGCGGCGATCGCCGCGCTCGAAGCGCTGAAAAAGCCCTGCGACGTCGAGCTGCATTCCGACTCAAAATATCTGACGGATGCATTTAACGCGGGATGGATCAGCGGCTGGGTGCGGCGGGGCTGGAAGAAG
>CACZTA010000292.1 GCA_902783935.1 uncultured Lachnospiraceae bacterium
AACCAGGTTCAGTTTTGAAAAGACGCCGAACAGCGGACCCCTCGTATAGCGGTTCTCCGCGTCCCCGATCACCCACAGGACCCCGGTGCCGGCCATCGTGAGAAGCACCAGCGCCAGATTAAACAGCCAAGGGAGGGCAAATACAATCCCCCTGTGCCCGTCCGTCAGGGAGCTCCCCGCAAAGTGGCCCGTGAAAAGGAACCAGATATACGGCAGTGTGATATACAGGAGATAAAACAGAAAATTCAGGAGGATAAACAGGCCCCTGTTAAAATTATCCGCGGTATAGACGACGATCCACAGACAGTCCATCGCGACATACAGCATGGTTGCCGCGATGAGGATCAGGGAGATCCCCCTGTGGTCGCTGCCGTCAAGTTTACGGCGAACATCTGCCAGCATCATCAGGAGGCCGATGAACAGAATGGCCGCCGTCATGGCATAAGTGATTGTCACAATGCACCTCCTGCAGGTTCCTGTCCGGCGGAACCTGCCCCCTCATTACACCCGGATCAGGCTTTCCAGTGTTTCATAGAGCGCATCCGGTTCAACCGGCTTGCTCAGATGCGCATTCAGTCCCGCCTGCAGGCTCCGCTGCACGTCTTCATCAAATGCGTTTGCCGTCAGGGCGATGATCGGGATATCGCCCGCATCGGCCCGGCCGGACGCGCGGATCAGTTTCGCCGCTGTCAGGCCGTCCATCTCCGGCATGCGCATATCCATGAGAACTGCATCATAGTACCCCTCCGGATGAGAAGTATACTGCTCCACGGCAAGCCTGCCGTTCACGGCCAGGTCCACTTTCATCCCGCGCGCCTCGAGGAGCATGATAATAATCTCCGCATTGATCTGTACATCCTCGGCGAGCAGGACCTGCCTGCCGCTGAGTTCTGCTTTCTGCTTTTTTCCGGGTCCTGCAATCCCTTTGCGCCTCAGCGCCTTGCTGAATTCCTCGATAACTGCCGAGGCAAACAGAGGTTTCGAAATGAAGCTGTCCACACCCGCCTGCATCGCCTCTTCGAGGACGTCATCCCAGCGGTAGGCCGTCAGGATGATGATCGCGGAGACATCTCCCGTAATGGCCCGGATCTGCCGTGTGGTCTCCACCCCGTCCATCTCCGGCATCTGCCAGTCCACGAGAATCAGGTTATACGGCATGCGCCGCGCCTGGCGGAGATTCACCATATCGACGGCTTCTTTCCCCGAGGCCGCGATATCGGCCGTGATGCCCGCTTTCCCGAGCACGATCTTCGCGTGCTCGCAGGCGACGGGATCATCGTCCACGATCAGGACGCTCATTTCACCCGGGTCGAACTCTTCGGCGGCGCCGCCTTCTTTCTTTTCGGCATCAATGAGCGTGACCGTGACATAGAACGCCGTCCCTTCGCCCTTTCTGCTCTCAACACTGATTTCGCCGTTCATCATCTCCACGATATTCTTTGTGATTGCCAGGCCGAGGCCGGAGCTTCCGTATTTATTCGTCGTGGAGGAATCTTCCTGTGCAAAGGCTTCAAACAGATGCGGCAGGAACTCTTCTCTTATGCCGATGCCCGTATCCGCAATTGTAAACCGCAGTGTGGATTTTCCGTCAAATCCGGCTGTCTTCTCCACGGTCAGATCCACCCGGCCGCCCTCCGGCGTAAACTTCACGGCATTTCCGAGGATATTGATCAGCACCTGCCGGAGCTTCATATCGTCGCCGATATAATTATGGTCCAGGCTGCCGATTGTCCGGCACTGGTATTCCAGCCCTTTCTCATGGCACTGTGCGCTGAACATGGTGTTGATGTTCTCGATCAGCTTCGGCATCGAGAATTCCCCGTTCCGAAGCGTCATCCTGCCGGACTCGATCCGGGACATATCCAGGATATCGTTGATCAGGCCGAGCAGGTGATTCGCGGAATCGCCGATCTTCTCCAGGTACTCCCTGGTCTTCGGCGGGGTCTCCGGATCATTGAGCGCGATATTGTCCAGGCCGATGATCGCGTTCATCGGCGTCCGGATCTCATGGCTCATATTCGAGAGAAATGCGGTCTTCGCCTTGTTTGACTCCTCCGCCGCCGCCAGCGCCTCGCTCAGCGCCTGGCTCTGCGAGGCAAGCTTCTCCTTGAGGGCCAGCTGCTTCTCAAGCTCTTCCTGCTTTGCCCTGCTTTCAGTCTCCTGTTTCTCTTTCTCGATGACGAGGAGGTTATGCTTCCGGTTCTCATTTATGATATATCCGAAGACCGCAGCGAGGATGAACGCGATCATGAGCGACATAATCACGCTGCGGTTAATAATTGTCCGGGACACAGAGCCGACGCTGTCGCTGATGACGCTTTCCCTGACGAGATAGGTCAAAAGCCAGTCCGTCCCCTTCACCGGGACATAGGCGAGCGTCTCCGGTACATCTTTATATCTGAATGAGACGACGCCCCGTTTCCCCTCCTCAAAATCCCGGGTGACCTGCTCAAGCGAATGACCGGAGGTAAAGTCCGCCTGTTCCATCGCTTTGAGAATATTGTTTGTATCCGCATTTCCGGCCAGTACCAGGTTGCTTAAGGAAGTTCCGTCCCCGGAATAAAGATTGCAGAAAGTGACATCCGTATTGGACGTCTTTATGGAGGCCTTCGCAAGCAGCCTCTCCATGCTGAGCTCCATGAAGCAGACGGTGAGCGTCTCCCCGTTAAACGAGAGTCCCCCCGTCGGGACCGCGATAACCACCTGCTTATTCTCTTCCTCCAGTTTTTTGACAAAAATCTCCGGTTCCGTCAGATTCCGATAATCGAAATGATACTCGTCAATCTCATCCGACGTGCCGAACGACGTATAAATAAGGCCGTTGGTATCAATAAAAGCAAACCGCTCCAGATCAAACAGGGTCTTTATCCGTATCTGGAAAGCTTTCCGGTGTTCGTCGTCACTCAGGTCCTCTTCCGTAATCATGTTGATTGCAATCCGGATCGTCTCGATATTGTCATTCAGATTATCCTCAACGACCTGCTCGCGGCGTCCCGCAAGCTCGTCAAGGAACAGAAGGCTCACTGACCGGACCGCTTCTTCAGAGCGGGTGCTCGCACTTCCGCCCATCCAGATCGTTCCGATTATCAGGATCGCCGTGACGACAGCACCGCCGGCTATCGCAATCCACATGGGATTGAGCTTTCTTCCCGTATCCATTCCGAATATCCCTCTTTCAGCAGATTTTTAGCGTCCATGACATTATACCACATATCGCCG
>CACZTA010000293.1 GCA_902783935.1 uncultured Lachnospiraceae bacterium
AGAATTGGTATTCTGGGACTCGGAAGAATCGGACTGATGCATGCAAAGAATATCAGTACGATGCAGGAATATGAAATTATCAGGGGCGTTGATCCGTTTCTGACGGATGAATCAGAAAAAAGGGCACATGCGTGCGGCGTCCCGGTCTGCACGAAGGATCCGGAGGATGTGTTTTCAGATCCGGATGTTGATGCGGTCCTGATTGCCTCAACGACAGATACACATGCAGATTTTATTATTCGCGCAGCAGCGAAGGGGAAGGACATTTTCTGCGAGAAGCCGATCGATCATGATGTGGACAGGATCGTTGCAGCCCTGAAAGCCGTAAAAGAGGCAGGCGTGATCCTGCAGGTCGGTTTTATGCGCCGGTTTGATGTACATCATCACGCGCTGGCAGAGGCGGTTCATGCCGGAAAGATCGGCAATCTGGAAGTGCTGAAGATCACAGACCGGGATCCGGAGCCCCCGTCAGAAGATTATATCAGGACGGCCGGCGGCATATGGGTGGATTTCATGATCCATGACTTTGACATGGCGCGCTACATCACGCAGAGTGAGGCTGTGGAGGTGTTTGCGACCGGCACATCTGTCTGTGATCCCTGGATAACCGGGTATGGCGATGTCGGCAGCGGCCATGCGATCGTGCGCTTTGAAAACGGATCCCTTGCTGTTATGGAAACAGCCAGACGCGCTACGTTCGGAGAGGATCAGCGTATAGAAGCACTCGGCAGCAAAGGGATGCTGATCGATGAGAACGTCACAGAAAACAATGTCCGCTTCTTTGATGCAGAGGGCTATCATTCGTCAAAAGTAAAATGGCATTTCCCGGAGCGCTATAAGGATGCCTATTTTACAGAGCTGCAGGCATTTGCAAAAGCTGTGATTGAACGGGGGCCGTCACCGGTAGACGGGATGGCAGGGCTCCAGGCGGTCCTGATTGCAGAGGCGGCACTCCGCTCACAGAAGAGCGGCCGGGTTGAAGCGGTTGAAAGGGTCGTGGTAGAATAAAAGACAGTTCTTTACCGGACAGGCAGCTGTTACCGGACAGCAGGGAGACAGGAGGTTATTGAGATGCTCAGATATGGCCTGGTCGGCGGCGGCAATGGTGCGTTTATCGGGGATGTACACCGGCACGCGGCAATGATGGATGATCTGACAGAGCTGACTGCAGGGTGTTTTTCAAGGAATTATGAGAAGAATCTGGAGACGGCACGTGCGTGGCATTTGCCTGACGAGAGCCGTGTCTATCGGAACTATCAGGAAATGGCGGAAAAAGAGAGCGCACGTACTGACGGAATTGATTTTGTGAGTATCGTGACACCTAATGTCAGCCATTATGAAATCGCAAAGTGTTTTATGGAGCACGGCATCCACGTTGTATGTGATAAACCGCTCGCAATGAACGTTGAGCAGGCGGAAGAACTGAAACGGATCTCCGAAGAGAAAGGACTTCTGTTCGGCATGACCTACGCATATACGGGCTATGCCGTGATCCGCCAGGCGCGTGAGATGATAAAAGCCGGTGCAATCGGTGAGATCCTGCACGTGAAGACAGCCCATCCGGAGGACTGGGTTATCTCTTCTGTCGGACAGGATGAGACCAATATGGCGGGATGGCGCTTTAAGCCGGAGATGATCGGGGACTCCCTGTGCATCGGAGATCTCGGAACACACGCGGAACAGATGCTGGTCCAGTTTACAGGACTGCATATTAAACGTGTGCTTGCGATGTTTGATACATATCCGAAGTCTCTTCCGCTCGAGACCAATGCGACAGTGCTGCTCGACCTCGGAAACGGGATCACCGGTGAACTGTGGGCTTCCCAGATTGCGATCGGAAAAGAATGCAGTCCGTATATCTATGTAATGGGGACGGAGGGATCGCTGGAGTGGCATCATGAGACGCCGTATCTTCTGAAGTATACAAAGCGGAACGGGACCATGGAATTTCTTTCTGCGGGCAGGAGTTATATGAACGGCGCGAGCAACCGCCTGACACGTGTGCCGTCCGGCCATCACGAAGGCTATTATGAGGCCTTCGGGAACATCTACCGGCAGTTCTGCGAGGCACTTTCCGCGGTAAAAGAAGGAAAAGACCCGGGAACGCCGGAGTATCCGACTATCGATGACGGCCTCGGCGGCCAGAAGTTTATTGCAGCCTGCGTCGAGAGCAACCGGAACGGCAATGTCTGGGTTGAAGTCTGATGCCCTGACTTGAACGGAAAAAGCAGCAGCCCTCTCTGAGCGGAGTCATGTTCAGAGAGGGCTGTTCAATTTCTTTTCAGTATTGCTTTTTTTGCTCTCCGTCGTATAATAGATTCATATTTTTTAACTAATCATAAAATAATCATAAAATA
>CACZTA010000294.1 GCA_902783935.1 uncultured Lachnospiraceae bacterium
ATCTGGGACGGGAAGACATTTACGCCGCGGATAATGAGCATATCATCAGAGCGGCCCCTGGGCTTCTTCATCTTGATTAATGTGCGGCCGCAGGAACATTTTTCCCGGCTCAGGACACAGATGTCCCGTGTACGGTAGCGCATCATCGGGAATGCCTTCTTGTCAAGGGCGGTGAATACGAGCTCGCCCTCACTGCCTTCCGGAAGCACTTCGAGCGTATCCGGGTCGATGATTTCCGGAAGGAAATGATCTTCATTGATATGCAGTCCCGACTGCTCCGAACACTCGAAGGAAACACCCGGACCCGATAATTCTGTCAGCCCGTAGATGTCAAAGGCTTTGATGCCGAGTGTCTTCTGAATATCCTGACGCATTTCTTCGGACCACGCTTCGGCGCCGAAAATACCTGCTTTCAGGGGAATGTCATCCGGACCGAGACCCATTTCCTTCATCCGTTCCCCGAGATATGCCGCATAGGAAGGCGTACAGCAGAGAATTGTCGTTCCGAGATCCTGTATGAACATGATCTGGCGGTCCGTGTTTCCGGAGGAAGTCGGTACAGTGAGGCACCCGACTTTGTGAGAGCCGCCGTGCAGTCCGGGTCCGCCGGTAAACAGACCGTAACCGTAGGAAATCTGGCAGACATCCTCATCAGTTCCGCCTGCTGCCGTGATTGCTCTCGCACAGCAGTCTTCCCACAGATCAATGTCGCCCTGTGTATAAAAAGCGACGACTCTTTTGCCGGTCGTTCCGGATGTGGAATGTATGCGGACACAGTCTTTCAGATCGCAGCCGAGAAGCCCGTAAGGATAGGCTTCGCGCAGATCGTGCTTGGAGATCATCGGGAGCTTGTAGAGATCATCGATTGATCTGATGTCTTCAGGTGCAACACCCTTTTTTTCCATGAGCGCGCGGTAATAGGGAACGTGTTCCCATACATAATGAACCTGTTCCACCAGTTTTTTATTCTGGATTGCCGTCATGTCCTCTCTTGAAGCGCACTCCAGCTCTTTCTGGTAATACCTTTCCATATGAAATCATCCTTTCTGGCTTAAGAAGCGTCACGTCCGAGAGCAAATGCCTTTTTGTTGACTTCGAGGAATTTCGCGGGAACACAGGCTTCGATGGAGCGCATCCAGGCTTCTTCCGGAAATTCAAAATAATGGGATAGGCGCCCGAGAAGAACCAGGTTTACCGCCTTTATGTTGCCTGCCTGTTCGGCGAGGGCAACGCAGTCCATGGCATCGATTCCGGCGCCGGCAGTTTTCATTTTTCCGACAAGGTCTTCCGGATAGGAGACAGCACCGGTAACGACAGGCATGGGATCAATCTGCTGTGTATTCGTCACGATCCGTCCGTCCTGCCTGAGGTACGGGAGCCATCTGGCAGCTTCCAGAAGTTCAAAAGAAACAATACAGTCGGCTTCTCCGCGGTCGATGACCGGAGAAGCGACGCTGTCCCCATAGCGGACATATGTTACGACGCTCCCGCCGCGCTGCGACATGCCGTGTACTTCAGACACCTTTACATCATATCCCTCAGAGAGCAGAAGATGCCCGAGGAGCTTGCTTGCCAGAAGAGAACCCTGTCCGCCGACGCCGACAATCATGATATTTTTTGTTTTCATTCTACTCAGTCCTCCTTTACCATGCCTTCAAATGCGTCAAAGCGGCACAGCTGCGTGCAGACGCCGCATCCGACACAGAGAGTGGCATCGACACGGGCTTTGCCGTCTTTCATGGAGATGGCGGGACAGCCGATGCGCATGCAGGACGTACATCCTTTGCATTTGTCCGGATTGATCTTCAGGGGCGGACGGCGCTTTACATATTTGAGAAGTGCACACGGCCTTCTGGAAATGATGACAGAGGGTTCATCACATGCGAGCTCTTCTCTGACGGTTTCCTCACATGCCGCAAGATCATAGGGATCAATGACCCTGATCCTGCGGAATCCCATGGAGCGGCAGAGTGCTTCAAGATCAATTTTGCCGGCAGGATCACCCTTGATATTATATCCGGTCGTGGGATTCTGCTGGTGGCCGGTCATACCCGTGATGGAGTTATCCAGGATAATGACGGTCGAGTGGCTCTGGTTGTAAGCGATATTTGCCAGGCCTGTCATGCCGGAATGCATGAAAGTGGAATCACCGATCACACAGACGGTTTTTGATTCACTTTCTCTTCCGAGCGCTTTATTGAAGCCGTGGATTGATGAAACAGAAGCACCCATGCAGAGCGTCATTTCCATTGATCCGAGAGGCGGAACGGCTCCCAGTGTATAACAGCCGATATCGCCGAGTACGGTACATCCGATTTTTTTGAGCGTATAGAACAGTCCTCTGTGCGGACATCCGGGGCACATGACCGGGGGACGCATGGGAAGAGTTTCTTCGAGGTTCCGTCCGTGGTCGGTTTTGAGGCCGAAAGCTTCCGCGATCATGTTCTGGGAGAACTCTCCGCAGATCGGAAGAAGATCTTTTCCCCTGACCTTGAGGCCGAGTTTTCTGCAGTGATCTTCGATGACCGGATCAAGTTCTTCCACGACGGCCAGTTCCTCAACCCGGGAAGCAAAATCAAGGATCAGCTTTTCCGGAAGCGGATTGGTCATGCCGAGCTTGAGAACAGAGACAGAGTCTCCGAGAGCTTCTTTCACATACTGATAGGAAGTGGAAGAGGTGATAATGCCGAGTTTTGTTCCGCCCATTTCCACGCGGTTAACCGGGGAAGTCTCCGCATACTCCGTCAGTTTCCGGGTGCGCTCTTCGACAAACGGATGACGTTTGCGTGCATTTCCGGGCATCATGACATACTTCTGGATATCTTTCTTATATTCTTTAAGCGGAACTGTCCGCTCGCTGGTTTCCACAACAGACTGGGAGTGGGAAACACGCGTGCACATTTTCAGCAGAACAGGAGTATCGTATTCCTCGGAAAGCTCGAAAGCCAGTTTCGCAAACGCAAGGGCTTCGGCAGAATCCGAGGGCTCAAGCATCGGAACTTTTGACGCAATCGCATGATGTCTTGAGTCCTGTTCATTCTGGGAGGAATGCATGCCCGCATCATCAGCCACAACGACAACCAGACCGGCATTGACGCCGGTATAGGACATCGTATAAAGAGGATCTGCCGCGACATTCAGCCCGACATGCTTCATGCCGCAGAACGCCCTTCTTCCTGCCAGGCATGCACCAAAAGCAGATTCCATGGCGACCTTCTCGTTCGGAGCCCATTCGCAGTAAACATCGTCATAGCGGGCCAGTTCTTCCGTCACTTCCGTGCTGGGCGTACCCGGGTAACTGGAAGCGAAGAGAACACCGGCTTCGTAGAGTCCTCTGGCAACGGCTTTGTTGCCAAGCATCAGTTGTTTCATAATCAGCTAACCTCACATTATTGTAGAGTATGATCTCCGCGCGGGTTCCGAACCCGGCGGAAGATGAACTTAAACGCCGGATACACCGGCGCTTTATCAGGAATTTTAACACTTTAATGTGACAATGTAAATGAAAAATGTCAGACTGCGGGAAAAGAGGCTTCGTCAGATGCTTATTGGTGAGGCGGTTTTTGCCTGCCTTGACATTCCGCCTGAATTCGAATAGAATAGGAAACGGAGTTTAACGCGTTGACGCGTTGACGCAAATATGTAAAGAAGAAGGAGAATACTGCCATGCCGATTACAGACCTCCTCGAGAGGAACAGCAAGCTATACGGAGATGAGGTGGCACTTGTTGAGATAAATCCGGAGATCCGGGAAGAGCAGCGGGTCACATGGAAAGAATACGAACTGATCCAGCCGACATCAACTGCTTATTACAGGCGTTCTATCACATGGTCTGTCTTTGATGAAAAAGCAAACCGTGTCGCGAACATGCTGATTGAAAAAGGAATCCGCCCGGGACAGAAATGCGCGGTTCTCCTGATGAACTGCCTGGAGTGGCTGCCGATTTACTTCGGGGTCCTCAAATCGGGGGCGGTCGTCGTGCCGCTGAACTTCCGCTTTACGGCAGAGGAGATCGACTATTGCCTGAAGCTCGCCGACTGTGATGTGGTCTTCTACGGTCCGGAATTCATCGGACGGATTGAGGATATCGCGGGACATCTCAAAGACAAGATGCTGCTTTATTTTGTCGGTGATTCCTGCCCCTCGTATGCGGAGGACTATTACCGTGCGGCCTCAAATTCGTCATCCACTGCACCGAAAGTACTTGTACAGGATACCGATGACGGCGCCATCTATTATTCGTCAGGCACGACCGGTTTCCCGAAGGCGATCCTTCTGAAGCATTCCGCACTTTCGCAGTCGGCAGTGATGGAAGCAAAGCATCATAATACGACGAAAGAAGACTGCTTCCTCTGCATTCCGCCTCTTTACCATACGGGCGCTACCATGCACTGGTTCGGATCTCTTTTTACGGGC
Organism: uncultured Lachnospiraceae bacterium; assembly: GCA_902783935.1. Classification (GTDB taxonomy): domain Bacteria; phylum Bacillota; class Clostridia; order Lachnospirales; family Lachnospiraceae; genus Chordicoccus. The sequence continues at coordinate 4,417 of CACZTA010000294.1, forward strand.
AGCAGAGGCGTGCTGCTCAAAGGGCATTCACCTGAAGCTGTTTTCAGCGCTGTTTCCGAGGAGCACTGTACAATTGTCTGGCTGCTTGTTCCCTGGGCCCAGGACATTCTGGCACAGCTGGAGAGCGGTGAGATAAAAATGGAGGATTACAGACTGAGCCAGTGGAGGCTCATGCATATCGGCGCACAGCCGGTGCCGCCAAGCCTGATCAGGCGCTGGCTGGAGTACTTCCCCCATCATAAATATGACACGAATTACGGCCTGAGCGAATCGACAGGACCCGGCTGTGTACATCTGGGCATGGATCATGTTGATAAAGTCGGTGCGATCGGCGTCCCCGGTTACGGATGGAAAGCCAAGATTGTTGATGAAAACGATGCGCCTGTCAGTGACGGAGAAGTAGGGGAACTCTGTGTGAAAGGCCCCGGGGTCATGGTTGAGTACTATAATGATCCGGAAGCGACAGCAGAGGTGCTGAAAGACGGATGGCTGCATACCGGTGATATGGCGAAGAAGGATGAGGACGGGTTTATCTTCCTTGTTGACCGGAAAAAAGATGTCATTATTTCCGGCGGTGAGAATCTGTACCCGGTACAGATTGAATCATTCCTCGCTGCCCATCCGAAGATCCACGATGTTGCGGTGATCGGTCTTCCCGATAAGCGGCTCGGTGAGATTGCGGCAGCAATCATCCAGGTGAAGGCGGGCATGTCGCTCACGGAAGAAGAGGTTAACAGATTCTGCGTGGATATGCCGCGATATAAACGTCCCCGGAAGATTATTTTTGATGACGTGATCAGAAATGCAACCGGCAAAATCGACAAACCGAAGCTGCGCGAAAAATACAACAGTACACGGCTTGTTGAAGAGCAGAACCGCGGATGAGGAACCGATGAAACTCGTATCCTGGAATGTAAACGGCCTGAGAGCCGTAATGAAAAAGAACTTCTTTGAATTTGTGCGGGAAGAGGATCCGGATATTCTGTGCCTTCAGGAGACGAAAATGCAGGAGGGTCAGGTGCCGCTGGAACTTCCCGGTTACCATCAGTACTGGTGTTCAGCTGAGAAAAAAGGCTATTCAGGTACGCTGACGCTGACGAAAACAGAGCCGAAGCGTTTCACCACGGGGATGGGGATCGAAGAACATGATCACGAAGGCCGGATCGTCACACTGGAATATGATGATTTCTATTCAGTTAACGTCTATGTCCCGAATTCCCAGGACGAACTGAAAAGACTGGATTACAGAATGGCCTGGGAGGATGATTTCCGGAAGTATGTCAGAAAACTGGATGCGGAGAAGCCGGTGATCGTCTGCGGAGACATGAATGTCGCCCATGAGGAGATTGATATTAAAAATGCTGCGTCCAACAGGAGAAATGCAGGTTTCACCGATGAAGAACGCGGCAAAATGACGGAGCTTCTCGATGCGGGCATGATCGACACTTTCCGCTGGTTTTATCCGGATGTACAGGGCGTCTATTCCTGGTGGAGCTACCGTTTTAATGCCAGGAAGAACAATGCGGGATGGAGAATTGACTATTTTCTTGTCTCGGACCGCATGAAAGAGAGACTCTCGGATGCCCGTATCCTGACGGACGTGATGGGCAGTGATCACTGTCCGGTTGAGCTCCTGCTCACATGAAGTATTGCGAAACTAATGGAATCAATAGAGAA
>CACZTA010000295.1 GCA_902783935.1 uncultured Lachnospiraceae bacterium
CCAAACTGGGCGATGACGCCAACCGGTTTTTCCTTGTTGTAGATTGCCAGGACATCCTCCAGGGTTAACGGCTCAAAGTACAGCTTGTCCGATGTATCGTAATCTGTCGATACGGTCTCGGGGTTGCAGTTGACGATGACCGTCCCGAAGCCGAGATCGCGCAGCGCATAAGCTGCATGGACACAGCAGTAGTCGAATTCGATACCCTGGCCGATCCGGTTCGGGCCGCCGCCGAGGATCATGACTTTCGGCTTTTCCTCATCGACAGGATCAAGATCCGTTTCAAGATTGTAACTCGAATAGTAGTAGGCGCTGTCCTTCGTTCCGGAGACATGGACGCCTTCCCATTTTTCGGTGACGCCGAGAGATTCCCTCCGGCTGCGGATATCCTCCTCGGCAATTCCGGTAATTTCGGACAGATAGCGGTCGGAGAACCCGTCCTTCTTTGCCTGGACAAGGAGATCATCGGGGATAGAGCTGTTTTCACCGGAAGCAGCTGTAATGGCTTCCTCTTCCTCGACAAGTTCCTTCATCTGTTCGAGGAACCAGGTCTTAATCTTCGTAAGTTCATGCAGCTTTTCTATCTCAGCACCCTTGCGCAGCGCTTCATACAGGATGAACTGCCGCTCACTGGTCGGATAGATGAGCATGGCAAGAAGTTCTTCCAGTGTCTTCTCATGGTAATCGTTCACATGGCCGAGGCCGTAGCGGCCTTTCTCCAGGGAACGGATCGCTTTCTGCAGGGCTTCTTTATAGGTTTTGCCGATGCTCATGACTTCGCCGACGGCTCTCATCTGGGTTCCCAGATGGTCGCTGACCCCGTGGAATTTCTCAAATGCCCAGCGGGCTGCCTTGATGACAATGTAATCGCCGCCCGGGACGTATTTGTCCAGGGTGCCGTATTTGCCGCAGGGAATCTCGTCGAGCGTCATGCCGCAGGCGAGCATGGCGGAGATCAGCGCGATCGGGAATCCCGTCGCTTTCGAAGCGAGCGCGCTGGATCTGGATGTCCGGGGGTTGATCTCGATGATAATGATGCGGCCGGTTTTCGGATCGTGGGCGAACTGGCAGTTGCAGCCGCCGATGACCTGCACCTTGTCCACAACTTTCCATGCCTGCTCCTGCAGACGCGCCTGAACCTCAGCGGAGATCGTGAGCATCGGGGCAGAGCAGAGGGAGTCGCCGGTATGGACGCCCATGGGGTCAATGTTCTCGATGAAGCATACGGTGATCATCTGCCCCTTCTGGTCGCGGACGACTTCGAGTTCAAGTTCTTCCCATCCGATCACGGATTCCTCGACCAGGACCTGATGCACAAGAGATGCCTGCAGACCGCGCTCGCAGACAACCTTCAGCTCGTCCACGTTGTAGACGAGCCCGCCGCCGGATCCGCCCATGGTATAAGCCGGCCGGAGCACAACAGGGTAACCGATGTCATCGGCAATGGCGACGGCCTCCTCCACGGAGTAGGCGACCTGGGAACGGGCCATCTCTATGCCCAGGCTGTCCATCGTCTTCTTGAATTCGATCCGGTCTTCGCCGCGCTCGATGGCGTCGAGCTGCACGCCGATGACCTTGACGCCATAGCGCTCAAGGACGCCCGTCTTTGCGAGTTCCGAGCTGAGGTTGAGGCCTGACTGGCCGCCCAGGTTCGGAAGCAGTGCGTCAGGTCTTTCTTTTTCGATGATCTCTGTGAGTCTCTCAACGTTAAGCGGCTCAATATAAGTGACGTCTGCCATCCCGGGATCCGTCATGATTGTCGCCGGATTCGAGTTGACGAGGATGATCCTGTAGCCCAGCTGCCGAAGCGCCTTGCATGCCTGTGTTCCGGAGTAGTCAAATTCGCAGGCCTGTCCGATAATGATGGGACCGGATCCGATAATAAGGATACTGTGAATGTCTTCCCGTTTCATATGCCGCCTCCTCATAATTATGTCTCTTTTTCCTGACCCATTCTACAAGAGCAAGTGGAACCTGTCCATAGGAGAAAAGAGAAAAACTGCGCCGGATGCCTTCAAATCAGAAGGTTATATGATTTATGACTTGAGGGACGCCCTCTATTTTGTAAAAATAACAGAGAAGGCGTTTAACGCAAAAAATATTAAAAAGTTTGTAACGAAACGCCCCATACTCCGTCTTACCCATGAATCTGAAAGTAAAGGAGGTGAAAAAGTGTGGACAAGATCCTGTGCGAAAAGCTGTACGACACTTACTACATGCGCATATATTCCTTCGCCATGACATTGTCAGGCGACAGCACCCTCTCAGAAGAGATCGCGCAGGAGACGTTCTACCGGGTTCTGGTCGCTGAAAAATCCTTCTTCCGCGGTGAGTCAGATGAATTCACATGGCTGTGCTCCATCGCCAGAAATCTGTTCTGCGACGAGATGCGGAAGCGGAAGCGTTTCAGCGAGATGGCCGAAGAGATGGACTCCGGAGTCAACATCGAAGCGGCGCTGGCCAACAGGGAACTGTCGTTTAAAATCCACACGATTCTCCACAAACTGGAGGAGCCTTACCGGGAAGTCTTCGACCTGAGGGTTTTCGGTGAACTGTCATTCAAAGAAATCGGACAGATCTTCGAGAAGACTGAGAACTGGGCGAGAGTCACCTACCACAGAGCCAGATTAAAAATACAGGAAAGGATGGATGAAAATAGATGAAAGAAACCTGCGGTATTGTTCAGGATCTGCTTCCCCTCTACGTCGATGACGTCTGCAGTGAAAGAAGCAGGGAACTGGTCAGGGAACACCTCGCGGAATGCCCCGACTGCAGCGCGGTTCTCGCCAGAATGCAGAACCAGGTCGTGGACCGCGCGCTCGAGCAGGAGAAAGCGGAGGTCATTTCTCATCAGAGAGCATTTTTTAAGCGGAAATCCGCGGGTCTGGGCCTGGTTATCGCCGCCATTTTTATGATACCGGTTCTGACCTGCCTGATCGTCAACCTTGTGAGCAACCGGACGCTGGACTGGTTCTTCATTGTACTCGCCTCACTTCTGCTTGCCGCTTCAGTGATCGTTGTTCCGCTCATGGTGCCGAAAAACAAAGGACTGTGGACGCTCGGACTGGGGACAGGGTCGCTGATCCTGCTGTTAGCAGTCACCTGCATTTACAGCCATGGAAACTGGTTTGCCGCCGCGACATCGGCCACAGTCTTCGGGGTGTCGGTGGTATTCCTGCCGTTTGTCCTCCGCAGCGAGCCGCTTAAGCAGTACGTCGGGAACCGCAGGGGACTCTGGTACATGGGGGCGGTTACGGTGCTCTTCGCGATCATGATGACCGTGATCGGGTTCTACACAAAAGATCCGGATTATCCGGCGACTGCGGCGTGCGTCTCTATTCCGGTCATCCTCTTTATATGGATGCTGTTCGGGGTGATCCGTTATCTGAAGGCGGGGCCGTTCCTCAGGGCGGGAATCTGCCTGATTCTCATCGGAGGGCTGGTGTTCGCGGCGGACACGCTGTTTCCGGCACTGGCCGGGGAAGCCGTGAAATGGCCGGCATTCAGGCCGGGCATATGGAATTATTCAACAATCGACGCAAATGTCAGATGGCTCGTCCTGATCATCACCTGCGCCATCGGCGGAATTCTGATTTTAACAGATA
>CACZTA010000296.1 GCA_902783935.1 uncultured Lachnospiraceae bacterium
AAGAACAGCTCAACCGTCCCCTTCAGGTCGAAGAAATCACCTTCGCCGAACATGCCCAGCGTGAGCTTCATGCGCTCATCCGGCAGTTCCTTCAGCGGAAGTTCCTTTGCGAGGTAAATATTGCCGAGCTCATAGAGCCTGACATTCTTGTTGCGTCTGTTGTAATTCACGGCAAGCGATGTCAGCATGCCGTTCAGGGACGTCGTCCTCATGATCGAGAAATCCGGACCGAGCGGGTTGCGGATTTCGATTGCCTTCCGCTCCGGCGCATCCTCCGCGAAGCGGAGTTTGTCAAAGACTTTCGGCGACTCGAAGCTGTAGCAGTAGCCCTGCGAGAAGCCGCAGTTCTCCGCCACGGCGCTCGCGAGGTTGCGGATCCGCATATCAAAGGAAATGCCGCCCGCAGTCGCCGACCCCTTCGGCAGCGTCGACGGGATATTGTCGTAGCCGTAGAAGCGCGCGACTTCCTCGGCGAGATCGCAGGTGCGGAGCAGGTCCTGACGGAAGGTCGGGACGATCACCACTCTGCGCTCAGGGTCATACTGAAGATCTTCATTCTCGAAATAAGCGATCATCTGCTCTTCCGGGACGGAGATCCCGAGCATTTCATTGATCTTCTCCGGCTCAAACGCAAGCTCGACCGGCTCCCTTTTTACGGGATACACGTCGATGCAGCCGCTCACCGCCTCGCCGGCGCCGAACTCTTCCATCAGCTGGCAGGCGCGGTCGAGGGCCAGCACGGTCGTGCTCGGATCCAGGCCTTTATCAAACTTCTGGGACGCGTCGGTCTGATGGCCGAGTCGCTTGGAAGTCAGGCGGACATTTGTGCCGTTGAAATTGGCCGCTTCGAACAGAACTGTCGTACACGCGTCCGTGATCATCGAATTCTCGCCGCCCATGACGCCCGCGATGCCGACCGGCTTCTCCGCGTCGCAGATCATGAGCATGTCGTGGTCGAGCTCATGCTCCTGGCCGTCGAGCGTGACGAACTTCTCTCCGTCCTCCGCGCGTCTCACGACGATCTTGTGCCCTGCGATCAGGTCATAATCATAGGAATGCATCGGCTGCCCGAACTCTTCCATGATGTAGTTCGTGATGTCGACGACATTGTTGATGGGGCGGATGCCGTTGGACGCGAGGCAGCGCTGCATCCACTTCGGCGACGGGCCGATCTTGACATTTTTCACGACTCTCGCCGAGAAGCGCGGGCAGAGCTCCCCGTCGAGCACTTCGACTGCGGCGTAGTCATTGATGTCTTCGCCGTTGCCCGTCTCGGTGATGACCGGCGGATGGAATTTCTTCCCAAATGTTGCCGCCGCTTCTCTCGCAATACCGACCACGCTGTAGCAGTCGACGCGGTTTGAGGTAATTTCATATTCGAAAATGGCATCGTGCAGGCCGAGCAGCTCGATTGCATCGGCGCCAACCGGCGTATCTTCCGGGAAGACATAGATGCCGCCTTCCGGTGCTTCCGGATAGAACTCCCTCGTGCTGCCGAGCTCTTCGATCGAGCAGATCATTCCGTAGGAATCCACGCCGCGAAGCGCACCCTTTGAGATTTCAATGCCGCCTTCCGCAGGCCCGCCCGCATGCGTCCCGCAGACCCTGCCGCCCACGAGGACGACGGCGACCTTCTGGCCGGCTGCGACATTCGGCGCGCCGCAGACGATCTGGAGCGGTTCTTCAGCGCCGACATTGACAGAGCAGATATGCAGGTGGTCCGAATTCGGATGCGCCTCGCAGGTCAGCACTTCGCCGACGACGATCTTGTCGAGATTCTTATCGAGTTCCGTGAAGCCTTCGACCTTCGTGCCGGAGAGGGTCATCGCATCCGCGTACTCCTGCGGCGTCACATCGAGGTCAGGTACATAACGTTTAATCCAAGAAAGTGATGTATTCATAATCTGTTTTATCTCCCGCTGACGCGTGCATTACTGCATGGGCGCCAGATTCTTCATGTTCTGATTCATTCAGGCGGATCGTTTACGAAAACTGCTTCAGGAAGCGGATGTCATTTTCATAAAGAAGCCGCATGTCATCGATCTCATACTTCAGGAGAGCGATGCGCTCAAGGCCAACGCCGAACGCGAAGCCGCCGTACTCCTCCGGATCCAGCCCGCACATTTCGAGAACATGCGGATGGACCATGCCGCAGCCGAGGATCTCGATCCAGCCGCTGCCCTTGCAGAAGCGGCATCCGGTGCCGCCGCACTTGAAGCAGGAGACGTCCATCTCCGCGGAAGGCTCGGTAAACGGGAAATGATGCGGCCGGAACTTCGTCTTCGTCTCCGGCCCGAACAGTTCCTTGGCGAATACGTCGAGCGTGCCCTTGAGATCCGCAAAGGTGATGCCCTTGTCGATCACGAGTCCCTCGACCTGGTGGAAGGACGGGGAATGCGTCGCATCGACCTCGTCCGAACGGAATACGCGTCCCGGGGAGATCATGCGGATCGGCAGCTTTCCCTGCTCCATGATGCGCGCCTGGACGGGCGACGTCTGGGTGCGCAGGAGGATCTCATTATTGATATAGAAGGTATCCTGCTCGTCTTTCGCGGGATGATTGGCCGGAATATTGAGCTTGGTGAAATTGTACTCGTCGTACTCGATCTCCGGTCCCTCGATGACTTCATAGCCCATGCCGATGAAAATGCGCTCCACCTCATCCAGCGCGATGCTGTTCGGGTGGCGGTGGCCGGCTGCCGGCTTCTTCGCGGGCAGGGTCACGTCGATGGTCTCCGCCTCGAGGCGGGCAGCCTGGAGCTGCTCCTCCAGACGGGCTTTGGATGCCTCCATCGACTCTTCGATGCGGGCGCGGGCGTCATTGACCCACTTGCCGACCTTCGGCCTGTCCTCGGGCGCCACGTCCTTCATGGACTTCAGCACCTGGGTGAGGGAGCCCTTCTTTCCGAGGAAGGAAACTCTGAGCTCATTCAGTTTCTCAAGACCGTCGGCGCCGCCGATCGCTTCGGAGGCCAGGCGTTCAATCTCTTTTACCTTCTGTTCAAGTTCACTCATGTAAATCCATCTCCATATTACTTATATTCACTGTCCGGGGAGTCTGATTCCCCGGCAGCATTATCCTGATGATTCTTCTTCCTGAGGCTGTGATAGAAATCATAGCGGCTGTCGTCCACGGCTCTTCTCTCCGGAATCCGGGTGACGCCTTCGTCCGCCCACGGAATGTTGATATCCTTGGGCTGTTCGCTCGGGATTTCCTCCTCCTCTTCGACGGGGAAGGGCTTCCAGACGGAATGCTCGTCCAGCTCCTCCGCGATGATCTGCTCATTTCTCAGGCTCGCGTCCTTCATCGCGTCGAAGACATTGACGATCATGTTGTCTTCCGGGTCTTCATAGATGACGCGGTTCAGCTCCGCACCGAGATAAAGGAAGTAGCAGCAGAAATACATCCAGATCATGGCCAGGATGATGCCTGTCAGACTTCCGTAAATATTGCTGAAATTCCTGTTGTGCTGGTAATAGAGAGAGATCAGATAGGAGAAAAACATCCAGATCGTCGAGACCAGCAGCGCCCCCGGAAACTGGCTCCGGAAGGTGTAGTAGCAGTTCGGAAGGAACTTGTAGATAAACAGGAAAAGCGCGATCAGCCCGAAATAGCCGAACAGGGACCGGATCGAAAACAGGAAGAGCATAATATCGCTCAGATCCGGGAACCGCTTAAACAGCCAGTCCCACAGCGCCGGTCCGGAGATCGACAGGGTCAGGGACAAAAGGATCATCAGAAGGAATACCAGCACATACACCATGGACCGGAAGCGGAGGAAGAACCAGCCGCGCGTCTCGCCGACCTTGCTGATGACATTCAGGCCGTTGCTCAGCGCATGGAACACCTTCGACGCCGACCACACGAGGATCAGCAGGGATGCCGGCAGGTAGGCATGCGACTTCAGCATGACCTCCGTTATGATTGTCCTGACATATTCGCTGAGGCCCGCCGGTACGAGCGAAAGCAGCCCCTCCGCGAGGGCGGACGTGTCCGCGCTCAGAATCGACGCAACCGAGAGAATGATCATGATAAAAGGCACAAAAGAAATCATAATAAAATAGGCGCACGTTGCTGCATATGCGCCCATGTGATCGTCCTGCATCCTTCTCGCGAACGAACCGAATACCTTCAGGAGTGCTTTAATCATGTGAGATCGTCAGTTCCTCTGTCCTGTGTCTCTTTCGTCTTTTACTTAACGCTGAATGCGTAGCAGGTCGTCGTGCTGTATCTCTCTCCTGCGTCCAGGCGCGGGCTCTCGAATGCGAGTACGTTGACGGCATTCGGGAAATGCTGTGTCTCCAGGCAGAACCCGTCATTTTTATGATAGACCTTTCCGCCCTTTCCCACCGCATCGCGGATGAAGTTTCCGGCGTAGAACTGAACGCCGGGCTGGTCCGTCGTGACCGTCATCGCGATGCCGGTCTTCGGGGAATACGCCTCGACGACTTCGCGGAAACCGCTGCCGTTGAGCGCGAAGTTGTGGTCATAGCCGCCCGTGTGGGCAAGCTGCTCGCACTCGGTGCCGGCGTCGCGGCCGATCACTTTCGCCGTGCGGAAATCAAACGGCGTGCCCTCAACCGGATCCACTGTCCCGTAGGGAATGGAGAACTCATCGACCGGCGTGTAGCCGTCCGCATCGATCCGGAGCTCGTGGTCCATGATGGAGCCCGTGCCCTCGCCGTTCAGGTTGAAGTAGGAATGGTTGGTCATGTTGACCACTGTATCCTTGTCGCAGACCGCATCATAATGAAGCGTCACCCGGTTGTCCTCGGTGAACTTGTATGTGACCGTCACGTCGAGGCTGCCCGGGAATCCCTGGTCGCCGTCCGGGGAATGAAGCGAGAAGGCCACGCATCCGTTCTGCTCATTGACCGCTGTCTGCCACATGCGGTACTCGTAGCCGTCAGGGCCGCTGTGCAGATTGTTGTGGCCGCCTTCATTGAGCGCCAGCTGATAATCCGTCCCGTTCAGGTTGAATGCACCGCCCTCGATGCGGTTGCCGTACCTGCCGATGACAGCGCCCAGATGGCCGCTGTATGTTTCATAGCCGGTGACGCTGTCGTAACCGAGTGTCACGTCCGTGAGTTTTCCGTCTCTGTCCGGAACCGCGACTGACACCAGTGATGCGCCGTAATCCGTGACTGTGATGTAAGCGCCCGAAGAGTTTGAAATCTTGTACAAAGACACCTGCTGCCCGTCACGGGTTGTCCCAAAGCCCGACCGTTCTATATCCATATACCCTGCTTTCTTTCTTAAAATGTAGTTGGCGGCGGCATATGCCGCCGTTTGTCACTTGCGATAACGCTATATACCCGGAATGCCGTTCCTATGATACTGACACCTAGCCGTCGCCAGGTGGGTAACCGCAACCTGTTCTCTGCCTTCCTCCGATGTGGTGCCTGAGGCCTGGCATCAATACAGGCAATGTAGGAATCCCTTATGTCATTTGTAGGTTCAGAAAAAAATAGGGGATCGCACATTCCAGGTTTGTCTCAGATTATACAACGTCTACAGGAGTCCCGTCAATTCTGAGTACAAATCCCGCGCGTAGGAGTCGGTCATCCCGCTCACGGTATCCGCCGCCATCTGCAGCCTCGCGTAGAGGCGGTCCGCTTCCGGGGCGCCGTCCGACGTTTTCCTGCACACAAGCTTGTAATTCACGGGGATCAGCGACAGGAATTTCTCCTCCATCAGCCCCACCGGCCTGCTGTCAAAGCAGAGCGCTGCCGGCACGAGATTGTCGAGCAGGTAGTTCATGATCCTGTTCGCCGCGATCTCCGTCCGGAAAATGGATGCCGACGTAAACGCATAGTCGTAAGCGATCCCTTTGAGCGCGTGAAGGAGCCTCGCGGAGTCCTTCGCACTGATGAGCTCTTTCCCGCTGTTCCCGCTCATGATCGACCGGTAATGCGCCGTAAAGCTCTCCGTGGCTGCTTCGATCAGGACGTCCTGCATTTCCCGGAGCCAGCTCCTGATGGCCGCCTCCCCGGGATCGGCCGCGCCTGTCAGCCGCGCCATATCGAAGAGATCCTCGAGCCGGTCGCGGTGCATCCGTCCGACGCCTCTCTCCCT
>CACZTA010000297.1 GCA_902783935.1 uncultured Lachnospiraceae bacterium
GCTGGGCAACGGCATCGGCGTCAATATCGAAGAATCCTTTGGTCTGAAGAAGCTCTTCGGCCAGAACGTCGGCGCGTTCATCCTTGAAATGGCGGACGGCTGCGCCGAGGGCGAAACCGTAGGCCATACGACGGAGAACGGCCGGATGACCCGCGCGGGCGAGAGCGTCTCCCTTGAGGATCTGCGCCGGATCTGGGAAGACCGGCTGGAGGGCGTCTTCCCCACCAGAGCCGGGGACGCCGCCCCCTGCCAGACCTTTACATCAGACAAGCCCACCCACAGGCGAACGCTGCCCCGTATCGCCCGCCCGAAGGCGCTGATCCCGGTGTTCCCGGGCACCAACTGCGAATACGACACCGCCTCCGCCTTCGAAAAGTCCGGCGCCGAGCCCACGGTCATGGTCATCAACAACCTGACCGCCGCGGGCGTCGCCCAGTCGGTGGAGCGCTTCGCCGCCCTGCTGGAGGGCAGTCAGATCCTGTTCATTCCCGGCGGCTTCTCCGGCGGCGACGAGCCGGACGGATCGGGCAAATTCATCACCGCGTTCCTGCGCAATCCCCTGTTGAAGGAGAAGGTGACCGAGCTCCTCGAGAAGCGGGACGGCCTGGTGGGCGGCATCTGCAACGGCTTCCAGGCGCTGATCAAGCTGGGGCTTGTGCCTGACGGCAGGATCACGGGCCAGACGTCCGTATCCCCGACGCTGACATTTAATACGATCGGCCGTCACGTATCGAAGATGGTCTACACGAAAGTGGTTTCAAATCTCTCCCCGTGGCTCATGCTGACGGAACCGGGACAGGTGATCGTCACGCCAGCCTCTCACGGCGAGGGCAGGTTTGTTGCGGATAAAGAACATCTGGACCGCCTGTTTGCTGCCGGCCAGGTAGCGACACAGTACTGCGATCCGGACGGGCGGGTTTCCATGGATGAAGAGTGGAATGTCAACGGCTCATACCGGGCAGTGGAAGGCATCACATCCCCTGACGGCCGCGTACTCGGGAAAATGGCGCATGTGGAGAGAAGAGGAAACGGCGTCGCGATCAATATCAGCGGCGAACAGGATATGAAAGTATTTGAAGCTGGTGTGAAGTATTTCAAAGACTGAGAGGAGCCCGATTATGATAAGTCAGATGCTGCTCGACGCAAGAAGGTATGAAGAAGATGCGGGAAACCGCATCGCGGAGATGGACAGACCGGGATTTCATCTTTCGCCGCGGACAGGGTGGATGAATGACCCGAACGGATTCTGCATCTATAAGGGAAGATATCACCTGTTCTATCAGTATTACCCGTATGCATCCCGCTGGGATTCCATGCACTGGGGGCATGCGGTGAGCGATGACCTGATTCACTGGGAATATCTGCCCGCGGCACTTGCACCGGACCGCTATTACGATCAGGACGGCGCCTTTTCAGGCAGCGCAATCACCCTGCCTGACGGGCGGATGATGCTGATGTATACCGGTGTCCGGCTCGACAAATCCGTCAACCCGCACCGCGAGATCCAGAAGCAGTGCGTTGCGGTCGGCGACGGCATTGACTTTGAAAAGTATGAAGGAAACCCGGTCCTCGACGAAAACGCGCTCCCTGCAGGCGGAAGCCCGAACGATTTCCGCGATCCTAAGATGATTCTTCTGAAAGACGGGACATATGCGTGCGTCGTCGCGGACAGGTCGCAGGACACCAGCGGCCAGATCCTGCTTTATACAAGCCGGGACGGTTTCTCATGGAAATATGAGAAAGTCCTGGCCCGCTGCAATAACCGCTTCGGCAAAATGTGGGAGTGCCCGGATTTCTTCCCGCTCGACGGAAAGCAGGTGCTGCTCGTGAGCCCGCAGGACATGCTGCCCGCGGGGCTGGAGTATCACGGCGGGAACAATACCCTCTGCCTCATCGGAAGCTACGATGACAGCACATTTGATTTCCGGGAGGAGCACGACCAGTCTATCGACTACGGCATTGATTTTTATGCGCCGCAGACGGTCCTGTCACCGGACGGCCGCCGCATCATGATCGGCTGGATGCAGAACTGGGATGCCTGCGCAATTCGCGGACCGGAAGCCCCCTGGGCCGGCCAGATGAGCCTGCCGCGCGAACTCTGGATTCAGGACGGAAGGCTGTATCAGAGGCCGATCCGGGAATTCGATGCGCTCCGCAGGAACAAAGTCGAATATAAGAACGTCGAAGTCGGAAAGGAAAAGCTTTACCTGGACGGCATATCCGGCCGCATGGTCGATATGGAGATCAGGGTGCGTCCGAAAAACCCGGAGGTGTCCTATTCGAAGTTTGTCGTCCGTTTCGCCGAAGAAGGCGAAACCTGCACATCGATCCGTTTCAGGCCTCACGAATCGACCCTGAAAATTGACCGCAAGTTCTCCGGCTCCCGCAGGGCGATCCTCCATCAGAGAAGGTGCCTGGTGGAGAATGCAGCCGACGATCTCAAAATCCGGGTGATTCTTGACCGGTACAGCTGCGAGATCTTTATCGACGGCGGCCGGAAGGTCATGTCCTCTGCGCTTTATACTGATCAAAACGCGAAAAAGATATCATTCAGGGCGGACGGGGATGTCGTGATGGATGTCGTAAAATATGAGATTGTCGTCTGATCAAATAATATGCTTGACAGGA
>CACZTA010000298.1 GCA_902783935.1 uncultured Lachnospiraceae bacterium
GAATGGGACGAGAAACCGCTGATCAGAAAGCTCGCCGATAAAAAACTGAAGGGAAAAGACATCGGGGATTCCGGTTTCCGGAAGAAGATGACGGCTGCATTTTTGCGGAAAGGATTCCTCTACGGGGATATCCGCGAGGTCCTCGGAAATATACCGGAAGACGGAGAAACTGCGGAATGGTGAGAAGCATTCTTTCTTGACAGCATCCGGCAAAACGTCTATAGTTGAGGTGTTGTATAAAATTTCGTGTACAATGAAAACTAAATAAGGAGGTGCTCCAATGACGCCATTGGCAATTGTACTGATGGTGCTGGTAGTCCTTCTCGTTATTGCACTTCCGGTCACGTGGAATACTGCGATCGCCAGAAAAATGAAACTAGATGCCGAAAAAATCGGCACTGCTGAAGAAAAGGCAAGAAGCATTATTGATGATGCTATTAAGACCGCAGAAAACAAAAAACGTGAATCTCTGCTCGAAGTGAAGGAACAGTCGCTTGCTGCTAAAAATGAAGTCGACCGTGAGATCAAAGAGAGAAGAGCGGAAATCTCCAAGCAGGAGAGACGTATTCAGTCGAAAGAGGATGCTCTTGACCGAAAGACTGATGCGATGGAGCGGCGCGAGCAGGAGTATTCAGCAAAAGAGACAGAGCTGAAAAAACGTCAGAAACTCGTCGAAGAGATGGAAGAAAAGGAGACTGCTGAGCTGGAACGTATCTCCGGCATGACATCGGAAGAGGCGAAAGAATATCTTCTCAAGTCCGTACAGGATGATGTCAAGATCGATGTGGCCCGCATGTACCGGGAACTGGTTGAACAGGCCAGGGATGATGCGGACAAGAAAGCCAGGGAAATCGTGGTTAATTCGATCCAGAGATGCGCAGTAGACCATGTGGCAGAATCCACGATCTCCGTTGTCCAGCTTCCCAGTGATGAGATGAAGGGACGGATCATCGGCCGTGAGGGCCGGAATATCCGGACAATCGAGACGATGACCGGTGTGGACCTGATCATCGACGATACACCGGAAGCGGTTGTGCTGTCAGGGTTTGACCCGATCCGCCGCGAGATCGCGAGAATTGCTCTGGAGAAACTGATTGTCGACGGCCGCATTCATCCTGCGAGGATCGAAGAAATGGTCGAAAAAGCACGCAAGGAAGTCGAAGCCCAGATACGGGAGAGCGGGGAACAGGCTGCATTTGAAGTGGGTGTTCATAACCTGCATCCGGAGATGATAAAGCTTCTCGGAAGAATGAAATTCCGTACTTCCTACGGGCAGAATGCGCTTCGCCATTCCGTGGAAGTAGCGGAACTGACGGGTCTCATGGCAGCCGAGTGCGGCTGTGACATAAGACTTGCGAAGCGTGCGGGCCTTCTGCATGATATCGGGAAATCGATTGATCATGAGGTAGAAGGATCGCATATCCAGATCGGCGCGGATCTCTGCAGAAAGTATAAAGAGAATGCAGTCGTGATTAACTCTGTCGAGAGCCATCATGGCGATACGGAACCGACGTCTCTTATTGCATGTCTTGTACAGGCTGCGGACGCTATTTCCGCTGCGAGACCGGGCGCAAGACGTGAAACGCTGGATACATATACCAACAGGCTGAAGCAGCTGGAAGATATAGCCGGTAATTTCAAGGGAGTGGATAAAACATTTGCGATTCAGGCAGGCCGTGAAGTCCGTGTCATGGTTATACCGGAACAGGTTAATGATGCGAATATGGTACTGCTTGCAAGAGATATTTCAAAGCAGATTGAATCCGAACTGGAATATCCGGGCCAGATAAAAGTTAACGTCATTCGTGAGAGCAGAGTTGTCGATTACGCAAAATGAAAACAAGGAAGAGACCGGAAGGCCTCTTCTTTTTTTGCTTTTTTCCGGGAATCTTTGCCGTGAGCACGGATTTTAATATAATACAATATATTGTATTTATAAATTTATGTCAACCGACATGTTGTTGTTGAGCGGAGAAAATGCCGATAAAACTGAGTGTTTGCGGAAAGGCATTCGGATTTTACATTTGATTTTATGTTAATTTGAATGTATAATACACTTATGTTTTTTAGGGGAAGGGGTTCATTGAAGGGTGAATTGTGAAAAACATGATGAGTGCCGGAGTACAATAATTTCATGGAAAACGCAATTCTCGATTTTATTGAATATCTGCAGCAGGTAAAAAAGGCTTCTGATAATACGACTGTTTCTTACGAACGGGATCTGAAAAAGCTGAAGGGGTTCCTGGAAGAGAAGCATGATATAAAAGACTGGAGTGAAGTGACTGAGACACACCTCACGGCTTACATGCTTTACCTTGAAAGGAAAAATTACGCGGCTTCCTCCATATCGAGGAATGTTGCATCCGTCAGGGCTTTTTTTCATTACCTGAGGAAAATGAACCGGATCAGCGAAGATCCGGCGGACGACCTGAAGCCGCCGAGGGCGGAAAAGAAAATTCCCGGTGTGCTGACGATTGAACAGGTCAGCATGCTTCTGAACAGTCCGGACAAAAAGACGTATAAGGGGATGCGCGACAGCGCCATGCTCGAACTTCTGTATGCGACCGGGATCCGTGTGTCGGAACTGATCGGACTGAAAGTCGGGGATGTCAACCTGAAGCTTGATTTTATTACCTGCAGAGACAGAACAAAAGAAAGAATCATTCCTTTTGGCAGCGCGGCCAGACAGACACTTGAGAAATACCTGCGCGGAGCAAGAGAACATCTTCTGACGGGGGAAGACGAAGGATATCTGTTCCTTAACTGCCAGGGACATCCGATGAGCAGACAGGGATTCTGGAAAATCCTGAAGGTCTACGCAAGAGATGCAGGCATAGATGAGGCCATCACACCTCATACACTGAGGCACAGCTTTGCTGTGCATATGATTGAAAACGGTGCTGACCTGCATTCCGTTCAGGAAATGATGGGACATTCTGATATATCGACGACCCAGCTCTATCTGAATATGAATCTGAGCCGGATGCGTGATGTGTATGAACGGGCACATCCGCGCCGCTGATATGATGGCAGAAGAAGAGTTCAGGAAATAATCGGTTTACAGGAGACATCAGGAACAGTACCGGGCAGCCGGTGCTGTTCTTTGCTTTTTAGGGGGGAGAAACTCTGATGATAGGCGACACACATATACACAGCAGTTTTTCGGGAGATTCCGAGGCGGATCCCGAAGAGGTGATCAGGAAAGCTGTCACTGAGGGCCTGCCCGAAATATGCTTTACCGATCATGTGGACTGGGATTTTCCCGAGGAAGGCGTTGTATTTGATATTGATTTTCCCGAATACTTCCGGGTGCTGGGAGAACTGAGGGAAAAGTATAAGGAGCAGGTACGTGTGCTGATCGGGGTTGAACTGGGGATGCAGCCCCATCTCGGCAGACGTTACACGGACCTGCTTATGAAATACCCGTTTGATTATACAATCGGTTCACAGCATCTTGTCGACATGCGCGATCCGTATTATCCGGAGACTTTTGAAGGAAAGACAGACCGGGAAGTGTTCCGCAGGTATTTTGAAGAAACACTTGAAAATGTTCAGAGGTTCCATAATTTCGACAGTATGGGACATCTGGATTATATCGTCCGGTACGGCAGGCAGAACCGGCGTGCTTATCATTCCAGGGACTATGCAGAAATAATTGATGAGATCCTGAAACTGCTGGTGAAGCATAATATTGCGCTTGAACTGAATACGGCGGGGCTCCGGAAACAGATGGGGGCGCCGAATCCCCATCCGGATATCCTGAGGCGCTACCGGTATCTCGGAGGAACGCTTGTGACGGTCGGTTCGGATTCACATAAACCTTACAGTCTGGGCTTCGCGTTTGATACAGCGAAAGACATCCTTAAAAACTGCGGCTTTACTCATTATGTCTATTATCAGAGGCATAATCCGGAATTTGTGAAGCTTTAATATAAAGAAATTAGAACTTGTATTTTTATAAGTATTTATGTACAATTACTAGTGGGTTATATCGAAACCATTATGTATTTTTTTAATGACAGGAGGATTCAATATTATGGCAGTTAGAGTTGCAATTAACGGCTTTGGTCGTATCGGCCGTCTTGCTTTTCGTCAGATGTTCCAGGCTGAAGGTTTTGAAATCGTTGCCATCAACGATCTGACATCCCCGGACATGCTTGCATATCTTCTCAAGTATGACTCCACACAGGGCCGCTATGAGAAGGCTGATCTCGTATGCGCCAAGGATAATGCTATCGTTGTCGACGGGACAGAGATCACCATCTATGCAGAGAAGGATGCCAAGGATCTTCCGTGGAAAGAACTTGATATCGATGTTGTCCTTGAATGCACAGGCTTCTACACATCCAAGGCTAAAGCTCAGGCTCATATCGATGCAGGTGCCAAGCACGTTATCATTTCCGCTCCGGCAGGCAATGATCTCCCGACAATCGTTTACAATGTCAACCATGAGCAGTTGACTGCTGAAGATACGATCATTTCCGCTGCTTCCTGCACAACTAACTGCCTTGCTCCGATGGCAAAAGCCCTTAACGATTTTGCACCGATCAAATCCGGTATTATGTGCACGATCCACGCTTTCACAGGCGATCAGATGCCGCTTGACGGCCCGCAGAGAAAGGGCGACAAGAGACGTTCCCGCGCTGCTTCCGAGAACATCGTTCCGAACAGCACCGGCGCTGCAAAGGCAATCGGCCTGGTCATCCCGGAACTGAACGGCAAGCTTATCGGCGCTGCACAGCGTGTCCCGACACCGACAGGCTCCACCACGATCCTTACAGCTGTCGTTGAAGGCACTGTGACAAAAGAAGGCATCAACGAAGCTATGAAGGCTGCCTCCAACGAATCCTACGGCTACAATACAGACGAAATCGTTTCCAGAGATATCGTCGGCATGAGATTCGGTTCTCTGTTTGATGCTACACAGACCATGGTTCTTCCGCTTGACAACGGCACGACTGAGGTTCAGGTTGTCTCCTGGTATGACAACGAGAATTCCTACACAAGCCAGATGGTCCGCACAATCAAGCACTTCGGCAAGCTTCTGAACAAGTAATTGCCGTCTGGCATAAGACCTATGAGGGTCCGGTCGATCAGGACCGGACCCTTTTTGAAACACAGAAATTTATTTTGCACCGGGCAGAGAGCCGGTGCGGAAAAGGAGTAAGGTATGGGACTTAACAAGAAATCTGTTGATGATATTAATGTAAAGGGCCAGAGAGTTCTGTGCAGATGTGATTTTAATGTTCCGCTTAAGGAAGGAAAAATCACAGATGAAAACCGTCTCGTCGCAGCGCTTCCGACAATTAAGAAGCTGATTGCGGACGGAGGAAAAGTTATTCTCTGCAGTCATCTCGGAAAGCCGAAGAACGGACCGGAAGAAAAATTCTCTCTCGCACCGGTTGCAGCCCGTCTGACGGAGCTCCTCGGACAGGAAGTAAAGTTCGTGACAGATCCTGAAGTTGTCGGCGAAAATGTAAAAGCTGCTGTTGCAGCCATGCAGGACGGAGATGTCATCCTTCTTGAAAACACCCGTTTCCGCAAGGAAGAGACCAAGGATATCGATACCTTCAGCGAAGACCTTGCCTCCATCGCGGATGTATTCGTCAATGATGCATTCGGGACGGCTCACCGCGCACACTGCTCCAACGTCGGAGTGACAAAATATATCAAGGGCGCGCACGCTGTCGGATATCTGATGCAGAAGGAAATTGATTTCCTCGGCAATGCTGTCGAAAATCCGGTCCGTCCGTTTGTTGCCATCCTCGGCGGTGCAAAAGTGGCTGATAAGCTTAATGTCATCTCCAACCTTCTTGAGAAATGCGATACCCTGATTATCGGCGGCGGCATGGCCTATACTTTCCTGAAGGCACAGGGAAAGGAAATCGGGACATCTCTCTGCGACGAGACCAAGCTTGATTACTGCAGGGAAATGATAGAGAAGGCTGAAAAGCTCGGAAAGAATCTCTATCTTCCGGTTGATACTGTCGTGACAAAGTCCTTCCCGGATCCGATCGATGCGGAAATCGAAGTCAGGACCGTCTCTGTTGACGATATTCCGGCTGACGAGATGGGCATGGATATCGGCGAGAAGACCCGCGAACTGTACGGGGATGCTGTAAAGAACGCAAAGACGGTCGTCTGGAACGGACCGATGGGCGTATTTGAGAATCCGATTCTTGCCAAGGGAACCATCGCAGTGGCAAAAGCGCTTGCTGATACGGATGCAACGACGATCATCGGCGGCGGTGATTCTGCAGCTGCCGTCAACCAGCTCGGTTTCGGTGACAAGATGAGCCATATCTCTACAGGCGGCGGTGCCTCTCTTGAATTCCTGGAAGGCAAGGAACTGCCCGGTGTTGCTGCGGCGGACGATAAATAAAAAGCATATTGCAGGCACGCACACCGTTATACACGGAAGCGGCTGTGTGCGCCGGTGCGGGAACGCCGCGGCGTTCCCGAATAAAGAAAACAGACTAACCGGTGTAACTTAACTTCTTTTGGAGGAGGATGAATAATGTCAAGAAAGATTCTTGCTGCAGGAAACTGGAAAATGAACAAAACCCCGTCTGAGGCGGCTGCTGCGATTGAAGCGATGAAGGCAACATGCGCCAGCGATACGGTTGAAGTCCTTCTGTGCGTACCGTCGATCGATATTCCGGCAGCCATGGAAGCCGCAAAGGGATCCAATATCCAGATCGGTGCTGAAAATGTTTATTTCAAAGACAGCGGCGCTTATACGGGTGAAGTCTCAGCCGATATGCTGCTGGATGCAGGTGTGAAATATGTTATTCTCGGACATTCCGAGAGACGTGAATATTTTGCCGAAACCAATGAAACCGTCAACGCAAAAATGATCCAGTGCTTCGCAAAGGGCCTTATTCCGATCATGTGCTGCGGCGAATCTCTTGAACAGAGAGAACAGGGCGTTACCATGGACTTTATCCGCCAGCAGGTCAAGGTCGGATTCCTCGGCCTGACAGCAGAGCAGGCGAAGGCTGCCGTTATCGCTTATGAACCGATCTGGGCGATCGGGACAGGCAAAACCGCAACTTCTGACCAGGCAGAGGAAGTCTGCAAAGGCATCCGTGACCTGATCTGTGAACTGTACGGGCAGGAAACTGCTGACGAAATCCGCATTCTCTACGGCGGATCCGTCAATCCTTCCAACGCTGCAGAACTTTTCGGCAAAGAGGATATCGACGGCGGTCTCGTCGGCGGCGCTTCCCTGAAGCCGGATTTCGGCAGTATCGTCAACTATAAATAAGAGCGGGCGTTTTTCAAAAAGACCCACTGCCGGAGAACCGATGGGCGTTTCAGTCCATCGGTTCCGTTTCGGAAAATAATTTGAAGGAGACATTACTACATGAGTAAAAAAACACACGTCATCATGATTCTGGACGGTTACGGTCTCAACCCGGTCAAAGAACATAATGCCGTAGCAATCGCCAATACGCCGGTTATGGACAGGCTTAAGGCGGAGTATCCTTTTGTCCAGGGATATGCATCCGGCCTGGCAGTCGGCCTGCCTGACGGCCAGATGGGGAACTCCGAGGTCGGTCATACCAATATGGGGGCCGGACGCGTCGTTTACCAGGAACTGACCAGGATCTCCAAGGCAATTGA
>CACZTA010000299.1 GCA_902783935.1 uncultured Lachnospiraceae bacterium
CCGAGTGAAAAATAATACTGCACGTTTTCTTCGAACTTGCGCGCGAGCATCATTTTCTCCAGCAGGTTCATCGCAAGCTTTTTATCCATATTTCACCTCACAGCGGCGGTTGATCGCCCCCTGTACGTCCAGAATCTCTTCGACGGACGGGTGCGGGATCACATCCGCGGTGTTCATGGCATCCTCAATTACTTCGTAAATGTCCAGGAAGCCGATGCGCCCCTGCCGGAAAGCGGCGTTGGCCCATTCATTCGCAGCATTGTAGACCGTCGTCATAAGTCCGCCCGCACGAATCGCTTCGTAGGCAAGCGGCAGGCCCCGGAACACGTCATTCCGCGGAACGCCGATCTCAATCCCCGACAGTTTTGTAAAATCGAGCGGCTCTGCCGGCGACGGCAGGTGATCCGGCCAGGTCAGGGCGAACTGGATGGGGATCCGCATGTCGGACGGACCGAGCTGCGCGATCACGGACCCGTCCTCATACTGTACCGCCGAATGAATGATGCTCTGCGGCTGCAGCACGACCTGGACCTGGTCGGGCGTCACGTCAAACAGGCGGCAGGCTTCGATGACCTCCAGCCCCTTGTTGACCATGGTCGCCGAATCAATCGTGATCTTGGCGCCCATGTTCCACGTGGGATGCGCAAGCGCCTGCGCCACCGTCACGTTCCGCAGTTCTTCGGGGGACGCATGCCTGAAAGGCCCTCCCGATGCCGTGAGCAGGATTTTCGCGATTTTTGATCCGTGCCTGCCCATCAGCGCCTGGAAGATGGCGGAGTGTTCGGAATCCACCGGCAGAATGTTCACGCCTTTTTCTTTCGCGAGCGGCATAATAAGATGACCTGCCGTCACGCAGGTCTCCTTATTCGCAAGCGCGATATCTTTTCCCGCTTCGATCGCGGCAATCGTCGGACGGATGCCGATCATCCCGACGATTGCTGTCACGACGATGTCTGAAGGAGAAGCCCCGCAGACTTCAATCAGTCCGTCCATGCCGCTTAAGACACGGACCGGAAGATCCTTTACCCGCTCCGCAAGCACGGCTGCTGCCGCTTCGTCATAGACCGCGGCCATTTCCGGCAGAAATTCCCGGATCTGTTCTTCGAACAATTCGATCCGGGAACCGCATGCGATGGCCGTGACCGTGAATAAATCCGGAGAGGACCGCACGACATCCAGTGTCTGCGTGCCGATCGACCCGGTTGATCCCAGAACTGCGATCCGTTTCATCAGATGGTCATAAGCTCCTTTGTCTTCTCTTCAACGGCTTCATCTACTTTTTTAATGAACTTGTCTGTTTTCTTCTGCAGGAGATCTTCTTCATCCGCAATAATATCTTCGGACACTTCATCGGACTTTTTCAGCTTTTTCAGCATCTCATTTCCGTCTCTGCGGATATTGCGGATGGCGACCTTGGCGCCCTCGCCTTTCTTCTTTACATCTTTGACGAGCTGCTTTCTGCGCTCCTCGGTAAGCTCCGGGAAGACCAGGCGGATCATGCGTCCGTCATCAGCAGGGTTGATGCCGAGGTCCGACATCTGTATGGCCTTTGTGATCGCTTTCACCATCTTCGGTTCCCACGGTGTAATGGTGATCATCCTGGCCTCCGGGACCTGGATATTGGCCACCTGCTGCAGCGAAGTCGGCGTGCCGTAATAATCAACGGTGATCTTGTCAAGCACATGCGGATTTGCACGTCCGGCCCTGATCGCGGCAAGCTCCCCGTCCAGATTCTTCAGTGTTTTCTCCATCTTCTCTTCGTAGATATCCAGTCTTTCACTCATGGTACTCTCCTCCTTATTATATACAGCAATCGATTTATCATCGTCTGCCACGGCGCCGGTTGTGACGTATGTCAAACTGACATCAGACGGTCACCCTGGTCCCGCTGATCACGCCTCTGGCCGCATTTGCGATTGAATCCTTCTCCGCGAGCCCGAAGACGAGCATCGGCATGCGGTTCTCTTTTGCAATGACAGCCGCCGCGCCGTCCACCACGCCGAGCCCCTTTTCGACCACTTCATCAATCGTGATCTCATCATACTTCACTGCGGACGGATCCGCCTTCGGATCTTTGTCATAGACGCCGTCCACGGATTTTGCGAGCAGGATCTCGTCTGCATTCATCTCAACCGCGCGCAGAACAACACCGGTATCCGTCGAAAAATACGGATGGCCTGTCCCGCCGGCAAAGAAAACGACTGCACCGCTCTCCAGCAGCTCCACTGCGCGGTCTCTCGAGAAGAGTTCCGTAAACGCCCCCACCTGGAACGGGGTCATCACTTTCGTCTTCATCCCGGCCGAACGGAAGATCTCCGATACATAGATACAGTTCATCACTGTGGCAAGCATGCCGATCTGGTCTGCCTTTGAGCGCTCGATCGCGTCGGACGAACGGCCTCTCCAGAAATTCCCGCCGCCGATCACGATGGCGGTCTGAATCCCTTCATCAATGATGCCCTTTACCTGCCGTGCCACCTCCCTGACGACAGCTTCATCAAATCCTGTGCCTTTCGTCCCTGAGAGAGCCTCTCCGCTGAGTTTCAAAAGTACCCGTCTCATCACTGTCTCCCTTCCGCGGTGCTTTTTATGCAGCTGCTTTTTAAGTATACCATATTCCTCCGGTTTTGTGTTGGTTATTAGTTTCACGAGGGCCGCACCTGTTTCCGTCCCGGGAGAAAAAAAGGCCCCGGCCTTTCAAGGCCGGGGCGCGTTCTCTTTTTAAGCCGCAGCGTCAGTCACTCAGGAACAGCTTCAGTTCGTCCATAAACGTTTCGACATCTTTAAATTCTCTGTAAACACTTGCAAAGCGGACATAAGCGACAGCATCCAGATCCTTGATTCCGGCCATCACCATCTCGCCGATCCTCGTGCTGGGAATCTCCCGGTCTCCGCTGTTATAGATCTCCGTCTCAATCCTGTCCACCAGCTCGTGAACCTGCTTCACGGAAACAGGGCGCTTGTGACACGCTCTCAGGAGCCCTGCCTCAATCTTTGAGGCGTCAAAGAGCTCTCTCGTTTTGTCTTTTTTAATCACCATCAGCGGAATCGTCTCCACCCGTTCATAGGAGGTGAAGCGTTTTCCGCACACATCACAGACACGGCGCCGCCGAATCGCGGAATTGTCGTCGACAGGACGCGAGTCCACGACACGGGTGTCCGGATTATTACAGTACGGGCATTTCATCAGCGGTTCCTGTTCTTAAGAAAATCCGGAATCTGAATATCCTGCGACTGCACGGAGCTCTGGATTCTCGGCTGCTGAAGATTCATCGGGACCGTCTCCGCTCTCGGCGGTGTCTGGTTCAGGAAATTCGGAGCCGTGAAGGAAGGCGTGCTGAAGCCGGACGGCGTATATGTCGGAGGCGTATAGGACGGAGCCGTATAGCCCGTGCTGCCGTACGCATTAAATCCTGTATTTCTGCGGTTCTGCTTCTCCGCCTTTTTCGCCTTTGCCTCGTCTTTGGCTTTCTTATCGCTGTCAGCCAGGCCTGTCGCGATCACGGTGAT
This sequence comes from uncultured Lachnospiraceae bacterium, assembly GCA_902783935.1. Classification (GTDB taxonomy): domain Bacteria; phylum Bacillota; class Clostridia; order Lachnospirales; family Lachnospiraceae; genus Chordicoccus. The sequence continues at coordinate 3,511 of CACZTA010000299.1, forward strand.
CATGCAGGAATCAACTTCGCTGTCATCATACATGGCACCGAAGATAATATTCGCTTCATCCCCGACCATCTGCTGCACGTAGCTCGCAGCGTCGTTGGCATCCATGAGGGAGATGTCGCCGCGGATATTGATGATGACATTTTTCGCGCCCTGGATAGATGTCTCGAGCAGCGGGCTCTCCACTGCCTGCTGTACCGCCTCGAGTGCTTTGTCATCGCCTTTGGCGGATCCGATTCCGATATGGGCAATCCCGCCGTCAGTCATCACGGTCTGGACATCCGCAAAGTCAAGGTTAATGAGGGCAGGCTGGTTAATCAGGTCCGTAATGCCCTGAACTGCCTGCTGCAGCACTTCATCCGCCTTTTTGAGCGCTTCCGGCATCGTCGTCCTGCGGTCGACGATATCAAGCAGCCGGTCGTTCGGGATGACGATCAGCGTATCCACGTTCTGTGAAAGTTTCTCTATGCCGCGCATCGCGTTTTCCATGCGCTTGTTTGCTTCAAAGCGGAAAGGCTTCGTCACGACGCCGACTGTGAGGCAGCCGAGTTCGCGCGCGATGCTCGCCACAACCGGGGCACCGCCGGTGCCCGTTCCTCCGCCCATGCCGCAGGTCACGAACACCATGTCCGCACCGGCCAGCATC
>CACZTA010000300.1 GCA_902783935.1 uncultured Lachnospiraceae bacterium
AAAAGACATGCTCAAGGATATCGCGATCCTGACAGGCGGCACGGTCGTCTCCGACGAGATCGGCCTTGACCTCAAGGATGTGACGATTGACCAGCTCGGCCGCGCGAAGGCTGTCAAGGTTCAGAAAGAAAACACCGTTATCGTTGACGGCGAAGGTAATAAAGACGAGATCGCTGACAGAGTATCCCAGATCCGGAATCAGATCGCGGAGACCAAGTCCGATTTCGACCGCGAGAAGCTGCAGGAAAGACTTGCCAAACTGGCAGGCGGTGTTGCAGTCATCCGTGTCGGTGCTCCTACCGAGACAGAAATGAAAGACAAGAAGCTCCGTATGGAAGACGCCCTCAATGCGACGAGAGCCGCTGTTGAAGAAGGTATCGTTGCGGGCGGCGGCAGCTCTTATGTACATGCCGCAGAATCACTTGACGGCATCATCGCAGGTCTTGCAGGCGATGAGAAGACGGGTGCCGAGATCGTGAAGAAGGCACTGGAAGCTCCTCTCTACAGAATCGCTGTCAATGCCGGCCAGGAAGGCGCTGTCATCGTAAATAACGTAAAGAATGCCGAGGCAGGCACAGGCTATAACGCTCTGACGGGCGAATATGTCAATATGGTTGAAGCGGGCATCCTTGATCCGGTGAAGGTTTCCAGATCCGCACTCCAGAATGCAAACTCAATCGCAGCGACGCTGCTCACGACAGAGTCTGCCGTCTCTATCATCAAGGAGCCGGAACCGCCCATGCCGGCAGGCGGCGCAGGCGGAATGGGCATGATGTAATCCGCCGGTGCAGCAGATGTAATAATCCGGGAAGATCCTCTCAGTCAGGAACTGGGAGGATCTTCTTTAAGTTGCGCTGATATTTGTTCGGTGATACACTTATAGGCATTAAATACAGCTGTACTGTTTCCGCAATTCTGATGAAAAAGTAAGGAGAAAAGATATGGGAGATACATTTTGCGAACTGATTGTACCGGGAAAAGCGAGCCCTGCGGATTCGCTGAAACCGGCACTGCTCCTCACGGGCACTGCCGCTGCCGCTGTTCTGGGGCTTTTTGTTCATTCGGGCGCCATGATTCTTCTGCTGGCGTTCCTGATCGCCGATGTGATCCTGCTGCCGAAGCTCATTCTCAGAAAACATGTGGAATATGAATATACGTATGTAAACGGGACGATTGATATAGCGGCTGTCTATTCAAAACAGGACAGGAAGGAACTGCTTTCGGTCGACCTGGAGAAGGCGGAATGCGTGGCGCCCCGGGGCTCCGCGCATCTCGGTGAATACGGAGAGACTTACCGGGAGGCGGATTATTCGGCCGGAGACGGGACGAATCCGCCATATGTTATCGTACTGGGCGGCGAAGACAAGAAGAAAATCCTTCTGCAGCTTAATCAGGAGATGATCGATGACCTGCGTGCCAGAATGCCCCGGAAAGTATTTCTCTCATAAAGAATTTCACTTGAGCATGCGGAAGGAAACTGATATAGTAATACGAAATAATGAACAGGAAAAGTATCAGGAGTCATTCCATACTACAGGGAGGCAGAAATGGCAGCAATTATCGGAGAAGGCATTACATTTGACGACGTACTGCTCGTACCCCAGTACAGTGACTACACACCGAACATGGTGGATGTTTCCACATACCTGACAAACAGCATCAGGCTGAATATCCCCATGATGAGTGCCGGGATGGATACCGTGACGGAGTACCGCATGGCTATCGCCATGGCGAGACAGGGCGGCATAGGAATTATCCACAAGAACATGCCGGTTGAGGCGCAGGCAGAAGAAGTTGATAAGGTGAAGAGGTCTGAAAACGGTGTTATTACCGATCCGTTCTTTCTCTCGCCGGATCATACACTCGGAGATGCTGACGCTTTGATGGCAAAATACCGGATTTCCGGCGTGCCGATTACAGAGGGAAGAAAACTTGTGGGGATCCTCACAAACAGGGATCTGAAGTTTGAGACGGATCTGACCCAGCCGATCCGCAATCATATGACTTCCGGGGAGCTTGTGACCGCCAGAGAGGGCGTTACGCTTGAGGAAGCCAAGAAAATCCTTGCGGCGTCAAGGAAAGAAAAGCTCCCGATCGTCGACGAAGAAGGGAATCTTAAGGGACTGATCACAATTAAGGATATTGAGAAGCAGATCAAATATCCGAATTCCGCCAAGGATTCCCAGGGACGGCTCCTGTGCGGTGCCGCAGTAGGCATAACGAAGAATGTTATGGAGCGGGTGCAGGCGCTTGTTGATGCGCATGTGGACGTGATTGTCGTCGATTCTGCTCACGGACATTCCGCAAATATCCTGAACACTGTCAGGGAGATCAAGCATGCATTCCCGTCTCTCCAGGTAATCGCGGGCAATGTCGCGACTGCGGAAGGAACTGCAGCGCTTTTCGAAGCAGGTGCGGACTGTGTAAAAGTCGGTATCGGACCGGGATCTATCTGCACGACGCGTGTTGTCGCCGGGATCGGCGTTCCCCAGATTACGGCAGTCATGGACTGTGCCGGGGAAGCGAAGCGCTTCGGGAAGCCCATTATTGCGGACGGCGGCATCCAGTATTCGGGAGATATGACCAAGGCGCTGGCAGCAGGCGCAAATGTATGCATGATGGGCAGCATTTTTGCAGGCTGTGATGAGGCACCCGGTGATTTTGAACTGTATCAGGGAAGGAAGTTCAAGGTTTACCGCGGGATGGGCAGCATTTCCGCGATGGAAGCCGGCAGTAAGGACCGTTATTTCCAGAACGATGCGAAAAAACTCGTGCCGGAAGGCGTGGAAGGACGCGTTGCGTACAAGGGATCGGTTGAAGACATCGTATTCCAGCTCACAGGCGGAATCCGCTCCGGTATGGGGTACTGCGGGGCCGGGACGATCCCGATGCTGCAGGAGACATCGAAATTTGTCAAGATTTCCGCTGCTTCTCTCAAGGAATCACATCCGCACGATATCCATATAACGAAAGAAGCGCCAAATTATTCGATTGATAATAATTAATCCGGAAATAAGCATTTATGACAGAAAAAGAACGCAGAAAGAGAATCAGACAGAGAAAAGAGGCGCGGTCCCGTGTGCTGCGCCTCCGCTGTCTGGTTTTTTTTGTTATTCTGGGGCTGGCAGCAGTCGTTGTGCTGATCGGACTGACCAGATACAGGGGACAGGCAGGAGCGGAAAAGGAGATGAGCGTACAGGTGTCTGACGTGACGGAGGAGGTAAACACCGAGCCGGTTCCCGAGATGCTGGATCTGACCGGGAACATACGGAAACAGGGAGACCTGATTCTGGTCAATGCCGGCCATGCATATGACTTTGAGGCGAACAGAGATCTTGCCCTTGTCCGGATACGGGAGGCGCAGACATATGAGTATCCGACGGATAAAGAGAGCTTTGAGGCGGCAGAAAAGATCATGCCGGCCCTTGATGCGATGATCCGTGCGTGTGATGAAGCGATGGGAACCCGTGAAACGAGTATCAGCAGCGCCTACAGGACAGAGGAATATCAGCGCAATGTCGTGCAGGAAACTGCTGAGCTGTACGGGGAGGACTATGCAGCAAAATATGCGGCTAAACCCGGATACAGTGAGCATCACACCGGTCTGGCCGTTGATCTCGGAATAACCTATGCTGACGGTGAGGCCGGATCCTTTTCCGAGAGCCCGAATGCGGTGTGGATGGCGGAGCATTGTACTGAGTACGGCTTTGTCAGGCGGTATGCGGAAGACAAACAGGAGATTACCGGAATCAGCAATGAGGCGTGGCACTTCCGGTATGTAGGGAAACCGCATGCGGCTTATATGAAAGAACAAAATCTCTGTCTGGAGGAATATCTGGATTATCTGAAAGAAAATACAGAGGAAAATCAGCCACTTTTAATAAGAATGGGCACAGAAACCTTTAAGGTGTGGTATACTGTTGCAGAAACCATACAAAAACCCGAAGGAGATTATGCAATATCGGGAGACAACGCAGGAGGAGTCATTATCACAGCAAAGATATGACGGATAATTGCATAGGCTGGTATTAGTTACATGAAAAGAGGGGTGAATGGAATGATGCCAAAAATAACACTTAAAGCAGCCCGTGTAAATGCGGGCATGACACAGGACGATGTGGCCCGTGTTCTCCACAGGACAAAGCAGACGATTGTGAACTGGGAAACCGGTGTGACAGATATCCGCTATAATGACCTTCATGCATTGTCGGATCTGTATGAGATGCCGATCGAATATATAAAAATTCCCGAGCGTAAAGGGAAGAACCACACAAAATCAGGAGGAACCGACTGATGATTATCCGGAATCTGGAGCATATCCTGTCTGAAAACCGATATCCCGGCCGGGGGATTATGATCGGGCGCACACATGACGGCATACATGCCGCCATTGCCTATTTTATCATGGGAAGAAGTGAGAACTCCCGCAACCGCATTTTTGTGGAAGACGGGGAAGGCATACGGACAAAGGCTTATGACGAGACAAAGCTCACGGATCCGAGCCTGATTATTTATGCTCCCGTGCGTGTGCTCGGTAATAAAACCGTCGTGACAAACGGTGACCAGACAGATACGATCTGCGAAGGACTGGACCGGCAGATGACTTTTGAACAGTCGCTGCGCCCGAGGCGTTATGAACCGGACGGGCCGAATTATACCCCGAGAATTTCCGGTGTCGTACACCTCCTGGACGGCGGGTTTAATTATGCGCTGTCTATTCTGAAGAGCGCTGACGGAAACCCTGATTCAGATCTCCGGTATACATTTTCCTATTCGCCGGCTCTGCCGGGCGAAGGGCGTTTCATAAGCACATATATGGGTGACGGCAATCCGCTTCCGTCCTTTGAGGGAGAGCCTCTCAGGGTCGAGGTGGGTGACGATCTCGACGTCATGACGGAGGGACTCTGGTCTTCCCTTAATGAAGACAACAGGGTATCCCTGTTTACGCGGTTTATCGATTTGAGAGACGGCTCGTATGAGTCGAGAATTATCAATAAAAACTGCTGACGGCTATTTATAAAGACGAAAGGAAAACGTTTCATGCAGGAACTTGGACTGAAATACGGATGCAACCCGAATCAGACCCCATCCAGGATCTATGTGAATGACGGGCGGCCGCTCCCGGTTCGTGTTCTGTCCGGGCGCCCCGGATATATTAATTTCATGGATGCGCTGAACGGATGGCAGCTCGTGACGGATATGAAGCGTGCGACGGGACTTCCGTCTGCAGCCAGCTTTAAACATGTGTCTCCCGCCGGTGCGGCCTGCGGGCTTCCGCTGGATGAGACACTGAAGAAGATCTATTTTGTGGAGGATATGGGAGACCTCTCGCCGCTTGCCTGCGCATACGCGCGTGCCCGCGGCGCAGACAGGATGAGTTCATTCGGTGATTTTATTTCCCTGAGTGACATCTGCGATGAGGAAACCGCGAGGGTGATAAAGCCGGAGGTCTCGGACGGCGTCATTGCGCCGGGATATACGGATGCGGCGCTTGCGATTCTGAAAGAGAAGAAGAAAGGGAATTACAATATTATTGAAATCGACCCGGATTACAGGCCGGCTGCCCTTGAGCGGAAGGATGTTTTCGGCATTACATTTGAACAGGGCCGCAATGATCTTCAGATTGATGAGACGCTGCTGGCAGATGTCGTGACAAAGAAAAAAGACATTCCGGCAGAGGCCAAAAGGGATCTGGTCATTTCCCTGATCACGCTGAAATATACGCAGTCCAACTCTGTGGCGTATGCTGCGGACGGGCAGGCGATCGGGATCGGGGCCGGGCAGCAGTCCCGCGTTCACTGTGTGAGGCTTGCCGGGAGCAAAGCCGACAACTGGATGCTGAGGAAAAGCCCGCGCGTCCTGGAGCTGCCTTTTGTCGATAATATCCGGCGCGCAGACAGGGATAATGCCATTGATGTCTATATCGGCGCCGAATCTGAGGATGTTCTGCGGGACGGCGCCTGGCAGAAGGTCTTTAAAGTCAGGCCGGATGCATTTACGGAAGAACAGAAGAGAGTGTGGCTTGATCAGCAGAAGGGTGTCTCTCTCGGCTCGGATGCATTTTTCCCGTTCCCGGACAGTATTGAAAGAGCACGGAAATCAGGAGTCATGTATGTTGCGGAACCCGGAGGTTCCGTGAGAGACGATGAAGTGATTTCCTGCTGTGATGATTACGGAATGGCGATGGCTTTTACGGGAATCCGTCTGTTCCATCATTAATGAAGGGGGTGCTGACCTGTGCTTGTCAACCTGAAAGAGATCCTGCAGCCTGCCAGAGAGCAGAAATATTGCGTCGGACATTTTGATATTGTCAATATAGAGATGGCGAGAGGCGTCATCGCAGCAGCTGAGGAAATCGGTGCGCCGGTCGTGCTGGGTATCGAAGAGTGCCAGCTGAAGGTCTGCCCGCTTGATGATTTTGCTTCTTTTGTCCTTCCGCTTGCGCGGAAAGCCTCTGTGCCGGTGGCGGTTCATTTCGATCATGGCCTGACGTTTGCGCGCTGTATTGAAGCCCTGAAGCTCGGTTTTACCTCTGTCAATTTCGACTGCTCGAGAGACATATTCGAGATCAATGAAGCGAAAGTGGCGGAGATGGCGAAGACCGCCCATGCATTCGGTGCGGCGGTGGAAGCCGAGCTCGGGTATACACCGTACGCGTCAGAAGTGGATGACAATGCATCTGATTTCTTTACAGATCCTTCGCAGACGCGCGAATATGTGGAAGCGACGGAGATTGACGCCCTGGCTATTTCCGTCGGGACAGCCCATGGAGAGTATCTCCAGACGCCCAGACTTGATTACGGCAGGATCCGGGCGATTGCAGACGCTGCAAACGTCCCGCTCGTCCTCCACGGAGGATCCGGTCTGTCAGACAATACAATCCGTCAGGCGATTAAGAGCGGTGTGTCCAAAATTGATATTTTTACGGATATCAATATTGCATGCTGCCAGGGCGCGATTCAGGCTTATAATGACGGCGTGAATATGATCAGCGATGTGATTCCTTATGAAGAACATGCGGTTAAGGCGGCGGCAGCGGAGAAGATCCGGCTGTTCCTGAACCGCTGATAAAGATGAAAGAAATCCCCTGTCTTCCCGACGACGGAAGACAGGGGTTGTTTTTTATAACTTCTTATACTTCGTAGATCCATCCTTCGGGTGCTTCTATGCGGCCCATCTGAATGCCTGTAAGCGTGTCATAGAGCTTCTGGGTCTTCGGGCCCATCTTCTCCATGCCGCTCGGGAAGCAGATCTCGCGGCCGTGATCGACGATTTTGCCGACAGGTGAGATGACGGCAGCTGTGCCGCAGAGGCCGGCTTCTTCGAACTCGGACAGTTCTTCAAGCGGGATCTCGCGTTCTTCCACTTCCATGCCGAGATAATGCTCTGCGATATATTCCAGAGAGCGGCGTGTAATGGACGGAAGGATGGACGGAGATGCCACGGTGATGAATTTATTATCCCTGATGAAGATAATGTTGGCGCCGCCGGTCTCTTCTACTTTTGTTCTGGTGGCGGAATCCGGATAAAGATTCTCATTGAAGCCCTCTCTGTGCGCCTGCTGGATCGCGTGAAGGCTCATGGCATAATTCAGCCCTGCCTTGATATGGCCGGTTCCGCGGGGCGCTGCGCGGTCAAAATCGGCAATCTTGAGCGTCACGGGTTTTGCGCCGCCCTTGAAATACGGGCCTACAGGCGTTGTAAGAATGCGGAACTGGTAATCATCCGCCGGCTTGACGCCGATGACGGAGTTAATGCCGAATTCGAAAGGTCTTAAGTACATGGTGGCTCCGGAACCGTAGGGCGGTACCCAGCTCTCGTTTGCGCGTACAACGCGGAGAACCGCATCGATAAAACGGTCTTCGGGGAATGCGGGCATTTCGAGCCATGCTGCGGACGAAGCCATGCGGGAAGCGTTCAGGTCGGGGCGGAATGTGACGATTCGGCCGTCTTCCGTTGTATAAGCCTTGAGTCCTTCAAAAACGGATTGTGAGTATTGAAGCACGCAGGCGCATTCGGACATGGTGATTGTGTGCTCCGGTGTGAGGTGTCCCTCATCCCAGCTGCCGTTCCGGTAATCGGAGACATAGCTTTTATCCGTCCGGATGTAATTGAATCCGAGATTTCCCCAATCGATGTTCTGTTTTGTCATTTGCTTTTACCTCCCTATTCATTTTCTGCAGAATTTCCGCAGACAGAAAACGTATACGGCCAATGAAAGAATACTTAATACTATGGAAAAAATACCTGTATTAAACGGCAGGCTGTCACCTGCAAGGATCAGGATTTCGCTCAGAAGAAGTACAAAGCAGAAAATTACTGTCGCTGCGGACAGCTTTTTCAGATCATATTCATCAAGCATGTCCTGTGCTTTGCTGCCCCCGAAGAGTGAAAGCGCACGGTCTCCGTTCCCTGTCAGAAACATGACAATGGTAAGGACCAGTATGCCGACAATAAGATAGTCCCAGAGCTGAAAAGCCATAAAAGTACCTTCCTTTAAACACTATACAGGCCTTATTTTAATCTAAACTTACGTCTGATGCAAGACAGATGTCGCGCCGGTGTGTTTGACATTAAGGGAAAACGCGGTTATATTAAAGGAAAATGGATTTGGAGACGGGCTGGAAAGCCTGATATTGATATATGAACTTATACGAAGCGATTTTTCTGAGACAGTCGGTCAGACAGTACAGCATGACTGCAGTGGCGCCGGAACTGCTGAAAAGAATCGGTAGTTTTTATGAGCAGATCAAGCCTCTTTTCCCGGGAATCAAGACGGAAATAGGGCTTGTGGAAAATACAGACGGAAAATGGCGGGCAGGCGGCATCTTTGGGATTAAGGCACCATATTTCCTTACTTTTTATTCTGAGGTCCGTGACAGGGCAGAAATGAATGCGGGATATATCTGCGGACAGCTCAGCCTTTTCATGATGACAGAGGGGCTGGGGAGCTGTTTTATCGGGACGGCAGGACTGCGTGAGATCCCTTCTGTGCGTGCGGATAAGAAGCTCCTGATGGTTCTTGCCTTCGGACTTCCGAAGGGTCCGCTGATGCGGAGGGCAGGGGATGCCAGGAGGCTGCCGGTCTCTGAACTCTGTGTTTATAAGGAAGCCCCCAAGCGGTGGATGACGCAGGTGATCGAAGCCGCAAGATTAGCGCCCTCCTATAAAAACAGCCAGCCGTGGAGATTTGTCGTGGTAGGGCGCCGCATCCATATTTTCTCGAAGAAGGAAGGCATGGATAAACCGAAAAAATGGTCGGAGTTCAGTTTCGGAGTCATGTTTTCCCATATTGCGGTGGCTTCTGAAGAACTGTGGCTTGAGGTGGACCTGATCCGTCTGGAAAATGTGAGCCAGAAGAATTTCAGGAATAATCAGTATGTGCTCAGCGCAATTGTGAAGGAACAGGGAGAGAATGCGGAATAAAACCGGGGCGCTCCTGAATTGCAGGAATTTATCAAAAGTATTTGATGAATTGATGTTGACAGAAATGCCCGGATAAGGTATTATATTTTTTGCCGGTATTAACGGCGTATGCGCGAGTGGCTCAGCGGTGGAGCACCACCTTGCCAAGGTGGGGGTCGCGGGTTCGATCCCCGTCTCGCGCTCTTTTTTTATGCCATGAATTAAATCCTGTGAATCCGGGACTCCTAACTGGTGATTTGTGACAGAAAACGAGTTAACAAACTGTACAATATACACAAAAACAAAGCGGATAAAATTTGATCGGGCTCGGTTTTGTAGAAATTGCCGAAGAAGAATACGGATTCATTGACATCGATTTCATGATCGGGTATCATTATTTTAAATAAAGGCACTGCTATTTTACAGCAGTGTATATGCGCGAGTGGCTCAGCGGTGGAGCACCACCTTGCCAAGGTGGGGGTCGCGGGTTCGATCCCCGTCTCGCGCTCGAGGGAGGGTT
>CACZTA010000301.1 GCA_902783935.1 uncultured Lachnospiraceae bacterium
CATGGTCGTGTTCGGCATGATCTACGCGCTGCTGCCGTTCATGATCCTGAGCGTCTATTCCTCCGTTGAGAAGATGGACTGGACGCTTGTCGAAGCCGCGAGGGACCTCGGGGCATCATCGGTGTCAGCCTTCCTGACGGTCACGCTCCCGATGACGATGCCGGGGCTTCTGTCGGGCGTCGTGCTCACCTTCATTCCTTCCATGGGACTCTTCTTCGTCGCGGACCTCCTCGGCGGAAACAAGATCGTCCTCGTCGGCAACCTGATCCAGCAGCAGCTGACCAAGGGCCGCAACCTGCCGTTTGCGGCGGCGCTCTCGGTGATCCTGATGCTGCTGACGTCGCTGTTCATCGGTCTTTACCGGCGGATCACAAAGACAGATCAGCTGGAAGGGCTTGTCTGAGAGCGGGAGGTGAGAACGCATGAAGAAAATACTGCGCCGCCTGCCGGCTGTTTATCTGGGGATCGTGACGGCTGTCATGTACATTCCCATCGCGGTGACGATCGTCTATTCGTTTAATCATTCAAAGCTGTCTTCCAGATGGGAAGGGTTTTCCCTTGAATGGTATGAGCAGCTTTTCCGGGACACGGATATTTTTATTTCTCTCCGGAACAGCCTGATCCTGTCCCTCCTCGTGTGTGCGGCGGCAGCCGTCATCGGGACGCTGGGGGCACTGGGGGCATATAGGACAAATCTGCGGATCAACAAGTGGATGGCGTATGTGTCGTCGCTTCCGATCATGATCCCGGAGATCATCCTCGGCATGGTCTATCTGGCTCTTTTCAGCTTCATGAACCTGCCGTTCGGGCTCCTGACGCTCGTGATCGGCCACGCGTCTTTCTGCATCCCGTATATCTATATCATGGTTTCCGGGCGGCTTTTTGCGATGGACGCCTCGGTGGAGGAGGCGGCGAAGGATCTCGGCGCTTCCCCGTTTGAAGTGTTCCGGGACGTGACGTTCCCGGCGATTCTTCCGGGCCTTCTGTCAGGGCTCCTCCTGTCCTTTGCCATGAGCTTCGACGATGTCGTGATCTCCATTTTCGTCACGGGCCCCGGGTTCAATACGCTGCCGATCAAAATCTATACGCGCATGAAGTTCGGAATCACCCCGGAAATAAATGCGCTGGCGACGCTTATGATAGTTGCAACGACCACACTGATTTTGTTATCATGGAGATTCAGACAGGGAGAGGATTGACAGAAAAAATCTGTTAATGATGATCCCGGAGAAAGGAAGAGCAATATGAAAAAGAACAGAAGAACCGCAGCGCTGTTTATGGCGGGGATCCTGGCCGCAGGCGCTGTTTCCGGAAGTGCGGTGCATGCCGAAGAGGATACACCGGATATCAGCGGCACGACGCTGAACCTGTACACTTGGGACGGGATGTTCCCGCAGGAAGTACTGGACGGCTTTACCGAGAAGTACGGCGTAAAGATCCAGTACAGCAATTTTGACTACAATGAAGACATGCTCGCGAAGCTCGAGGAAAACGGCGCTTCCGACTATGACGTCGTTGTTGCGGATGATTACATTCTCCAGATGGTCAATGAGGAGGGCCTCTCCGAGGAGCTGGACAAGTCAAAGATCCCGAATTATGACAACCAGAACGAGAACTTCATGGGCCTGTTCTATGATCCGGACAACAAGTACGACGTGCTGTACGGCGTCGGGATTCCGCTGATCGTCTATGACCCGTCCGTCATCGACATGGAGATCACTTCCTATGAGGACCTGTGGGACGAATCGCTCGAGGATAATGTCGGGATCATCGCCAATTACCGCGTTATTGACGGGATCACGCTGAAGACGCTCGGCGAGTCCTTCAATACGGAGGACCTTAGCGCCATCGAAAAAGCGGGGGAAAAGCTGGTCGAACTGGCCCCGAATATCCGCGCAATCAACGATAACAACACACAGGACCTGATCCTGAGCGGGGAGGTCGGTGCTGCGTTTATGTACACTTCCCAGGTGACAGCTGCCCTCCGGGCAGATCCGGAGCTGATAACCGTCTATCCCGAAGAAGGCCTCGGGATCGGCGCGATGGCCCAGTTCATCCCGAAGAATGCGCCGAACAAAGAAGCGGCTTATGCATTCATCAATTATATTCTCGATCCGGAAGTGTCGGCGAAGTGCTTTGATTCCGAGGATTTCGGGTATTACTGCACGAACAAGGCAGCAGAAGAGCTGATTTCGGAAGAGAACCGCCAGTATGTCGTCCTGCCGGATGATGTGACGTGGGATACGGGCGAGGCGATCCAGCCGGTCTCGGATGAGGCGAATGAGGCGCATATGAAAATCTGGGCGGAGTTCCAGTCGGCGTGCGGCATGTAAATTCATAACAGTTATTAAAATGTTCCTGAAAGGGCCGGGTAAACGGGGAAGTCCCCCGATTGCCCGGCCCTTTAACAGTGATTGCAGCGATAAAGGCAAAAAAAGACCCCGGATTTCCTTAGTAAGGAGTTCCGGGGTTTCGTGCGGAAGACGGGACTTGAACCCGTACGCCATTGCTGGCACTAGATCCTTAGTCTAGCTCGTCTGCCAATTCCGACACTTCCGCATCCGACCAGGGGTTTTCCCGAGGTCAACAATAGCATTATATGAAAAGCGGCAATTTTTGTCAACAAGAAAGTTCAAGACAGGATTGTTTTATTTGAAAACAATTTATAGCACTCTCTATTCCGATTTGCCGCAGCCGGTTTACTTCCGCCCTGCGGCGTGATACGGTTCGGGTTGCAGAGATTGTCAGATGAGTTAAAAACTGAGGGAGCTGTCTATGGCATTTGAGATGATGACACCGGGGCACACACTCACGGAGAGGGATATAGTCGAAGTGCTGAAGAGCGGAAAAAACGGGAGGGCCCTGATTGAGGAGCGGGCGAGGAATCTTGCCGGGTACTCGCTGTGCAGCCGGGATGACCTGATTGAGAGCCTGATGCTTTCTTCCAGGGAACTGCGCCAGGCGGTTCCGTCAAACAGGGGGAAGGCGGCGGACCGCGTATGTGAGATTCCGGAAGAAGTCAGCCGGCTCCTTATAGAGAGGCGCCGCCTGATCGAGATGGAAATGCAGGACCTGTATTATGCGGACCGCATTGTCCTGCTTGTGTGGGAGGGCTATCACAGGCTCGATCAGGACGGGCAGAGAATTCTGGCGTCATACTACCTGGACCATGAGCCGGCGGCCCTGATTGCGGAGCGCATGGAGATCTCCGAATCGACGTTCTGGCGGAAGCGCCGGAGCGCTGTCAGAAACATTCTTCAGTTCTGCGTGAACAGGAATCAGGGACACGTCCGGTTGTCACAGAAGACAGAAAGATGATATAATTAGAGCGGAAAGGGAGGAAAAAGGACAGAAGACTTTCAGATGCACAGCTCTTTTTGAGGACTGACATTGAGCATCGGGAAAGGAGACGAAATGGATCATCTGATTATCGAAGGATTTATTGGATCCGGCAAGGGCGCCGTCGCAAAATCAGTTGCAAA
>CACZTA010000302.1 GCA_902783935.1 uncultured Lachnospiraceae bacterium
ACCATCCCGATCTTCACCGCATCCGGGACAATGTCCTCAAAAACCATATCGATCTGGTCCTTAAGGAATGCCGGGGATGCCTCCTCGATCGATCTCACGCCGGTTGTGTTCTGTGCTGTCAGAGCCGTCACCGCACTCATGGCAAAAACACCATTCATGGTCATCGTTTTCAGATCAGCCTGAATGCCGGCGCCTCCGCTGCAGTCGCTTCCTGCAATGGTCAATGCTGTTTTCATTTCATTTGTCTCCTTTCCTCAGCCATGCACATCCCGTCCACAGACAGAATACACACTTTCAGCATTGTTTTATAATGCGGCATAAAGTGGTGCCCCCGATATGCCGCATGAAACATCCGGCCGTCAGACCGGTACGTTCTCCAAGAATTAATCCGTATGGTCAAAATCCGGCAGATAAAAATCACTCAGTTTCCCGCAGGTGATAACCGCGTCAATAAAAGGATCCGTCCCGCACCATCTCCTCCGAGAGACGGCGGAGCTCCCGGCATTCCGCTTCAATATCGTCCGCTCCGAAGATCGCACTGACAAGTGCCACGCCGTCCACACCGGTACCGGCGAGCTCCCCGATATTTGATCTCCCGATCCCGCCGATGGCGACAACGGGAATATCTACAGCGGAACAGATGTCACGCAGGACTTCCTTCGGGAGAACATCCGCATCGGTTTTCGTCGATGTGCTGAACATGGCGCCCACGCCGAGGCAGTCGGCACCGTTCCGGACAGCCTCAAGCGCCTCCTCCACCGAATGCACGGACACGCCGATCATCATCTTCTCCCCGACTCTCTCCCGGACTTTGGAGGCGGCCATATCTTCCTGTCCCACATGGATCCCGTCTGCTCCCGATTGGACCGCTATCTCTACATTGTCATTGACAAAGAACGGAACGCCGTACCGCCTGCAGAGATCCGCAAGCGCTTTCGCTTCTTTAAGAAACGTCTCTTCATCCAGATCCTTCTCTCTCAGCTGGACACAGGTCGCGCCCCCTTTTAAAGCTGCTTCCACCTGTTCGAAGAGGCTGTGTGTCCCGGTCCAGGCCCTGTCCGTCACGGCATAGAGAAGCATGGCTTTCCTATCGCACTTCATACTTTGCGCCTTTCTCCAGTTCTTCCGGTGTCATGCGGAAAATTGCATCAATAATATAATTTCTGTATGTCGAATTCCCGTCCATGTCTGTCAGGCGGCTGAATGCGGTTTCACCCGCGAGCCCCATCGCACAGACTGCCGCAGCTGCTGCCTCCAGCGGATGCTCCGGGTTGGCGGTGACAAATGCAGCCGTCATCGCGGACAGCTGGCAGCCGGTTCCGGTGATGGAAGACATCATCGGATGGCCGTTCCGTATACAGAATGCCCGTTCACTGTCTGCCACAATATCAATCGCACCGGTAATCGCGATGACAGCCCCTGTTTCTGCCGCAAATGCTTTCGCAAATGCAGCCGCCTCTCCCAGGTTCTCTTCCGTCACTCTGTCCGCCACATCAGCGTCGACCCCCTGTGTGGTGCCGCTTCCTGAGGCAAGCACTTTGATCTCCGAGATATTCCCGCGGATAACGTGAAATTTCACTTCGGAAATAAGCCGCTTCGCCGTCTCTGTCCTGAGCTTTGACGCCCCGGCTCCCACGGGATCGAGCACTGCCGGATGGTGCAGTTCATTCGCTTTCTTTCCGGCCGCCAGCATCGATCTGACCGTCCGGCTGTTGAGCGTTCCGATGTTGATATTGAGACCTCCGCAGAGAGAAGTGATCTCCTCTGCTTCCTCGATGTCATCCGCCATGATGGGGGATGCCCCGCAGGCGAGCACGATATTGGCGCAGTCATTGACCGTCACATAATTTGTGATATTGTGGATCAGCGGGCATTTCTTCCTGACATTCTCAAATACAGATGCAAACATCGTCTCCTCCCCCTTTCAATGTGCCAGTGATTCCTGCATATTCTGCAGGACATGCGCTTTTTTCAGGCTGTAGAGCAGTACTGCCGAGATAATGGAGCCGCCCGCAGTCGAAATCAGGAACGGTACGATGTAGGCATAAAAAGCAACCGCCGCACTGTTCTGTCCCATGATAAAAATGGCAACCGGATACGCACACAGGCCTCCGAGGACAGCGGTTCCGAAAACCTCTCCGATGAGGGCTGCCGGGATACTCTTCGTCATTTTATAGGCAATTCCGCACAGCAGCGCGCCGAACATACTGCCGGGGAAAGCCATCGGGCTGCCGAGTCCGATAAGGTTGCGGATCAGGGACGCGGCAAACGCGGCAGCAACGCCGTATCCGGGCCCGAGAAGAACGGCACACAGAATATTGACCATATGCTGGACCGGTGCACATTTACTCCCGAAAACCGGGAAAGAATACATGCTTCCGACCACGGCAACCGCACAGAAAATACCTGCAACAGCTAATTTTTTTGTATTTGAATTTTGCATAATCTGACTCCTTTGAGAAAAACACACGGAAACGGCTGTATCTGAGCAGCGCTCCCCGTACATGGGCACTCAATGCCCGGAAAAGACCGGTCGGTGCTTACTGGCACCCTCTCACGCCGGAACACGGCTTCCCATCGCTCAATACAAGACTCAGGGCGCTCCCCCTCAGCCCGCCACTTATGTGGATACCGTATCCTCCTTTCCCAAAGAAATACTCTGCATCTTCCGGCCCCCTCCTGCCGGAATCCGCAGGCAGATAAAAACAGGAGAACACCCAAAGCGGCATCCTCCTGTAAAAAATCAATACGGTATGACTTCCTACGGCGGCATTATCCGCATCAGGTTAAAGGGTCGAAGTTCGATCACTTCCTCTCAGCCTGCCTTTACAAGCTCCCCTGTTCCAAG
>CACZTA010000303.1 GCA_902783935.1 uncultured Lachnospiraceae bacterium
ACTGCAGGCAGCTGTCTGCCGGAGCGGCAGCAGAAATAGCTTCAACTGATAAAAAGGATATAACTATGGCGTATAACATTTCGGAGAATGACAGAATACTGGTCGGGAGCGTAAAGGCTTTCTGCGAAGCGGAAGTAAAGGAGCAGATCAAGCCGTACGACGTTTCCGGCGAGTGGCCGTATGAGATATATGAAAAGGCGAACGCGCAGGGGTTCAATGAGTTCTTCATACCGGAGGAACTTGGCGGTCCAGGGCTCGATCCGGTCGTCTGCGCGGCGATGCTTGAGGAGATTGCAGCTGTCGATGCGGCGATGGGCATCACATACATGACGAGCGGGCTATCGTTCCATGCGGTCATGGATCATGCGACCCGGGAAATAACGCTGGACGCGGTCCGTCTGATGAAGCAGGGGAAACAAGGCGCCTTTGCGCTGACGGACGCGGGTGCCGGAAGCGACGCGATGAACGGGAACGTGGACGCGGAGCGTACTGAAGGCGGCTTTGTTATAAACGGCGTAAAGACGATGATAACGAATGCGCTTACTGCCGGCTATTTTGTGGTGTTCGCGAATACCGACAAGAATGACAGGAAACGGAAAATGACGGCTTTTTACGTTCCCGCGGACTCACCCGGGGTGATCCTGTCAAGAAAAGAAGACAAACTCGGCATCAGGACGAGCGACACGAGGGATGTGATTTTTGACCATGTCTTTGTGCCGGAAAAAAACATTATAGGAAAAATCGGAGACGGCTTTAAGATAGCGATGAAATCGCTCGATGTCGGCCGTATCTGGATGGCTGCGACGGCTATTGGGACTGCCAGGAGCGCGATGGAAGAGGCGGCAAAGTACTCACTCGCCCGCGAGCAGTTCGGCAAGCCGATCGCTGCCAATCAGGCGATTCAGTTCAAACTTGCGGATATGTGGATCAAGATCGAAGGCGCGAGGCAGCTCACTCAGCAGGCGATACACCTGCTGAAGAAAGGGGAAAAGCATACCATGATCTCAGCGTCGGCGAAATGCGCGGCATCGGATGCGGCGGTATTCTGCGCGACCGAAGCCGTCCAGATACTCGCGGGCTATGGGTACAGCAGGGATTATCCGGTGGAAAAGCTTTACCGGGATGCCAAGATCTATCAGATCGGCGAGGGAACTAACGAGATTCAGCGCATGGTGATAGCTCGCGGTATACTTGGCAGGCGCTTTGACGAGGACAGGTTTGACGGAGCTGACAAAGCCGGCAAGGCAGCATTGGTCATCCGTGAGGACGATCCGGCAGCAGCGGCCGGAAAGCTTGTCAAAGCCATGGAACTTTTCGGGGTGTCTTTCGGCTCCGCAGGCAAAGCCGCTCCAAACCTTGAATCCGCAGCCGTGGTACTGGCGGGCGGCAGTGGTCTTCAGGACGCGGACGGGTTCGCAGCGCTTAGAAATCTCGCGGCAAAGCTCGGTGCGGCGGTAGGCGCGACGACTCCGGTAGTATCCTACGGATGGGCTGACGAAAGCGAAATCAACGGACAATCGGGCAAGACCGTGGCTCCGGAACTCTATGTATCATTCGGCATTTCCGGGCAGACGCCGCATACGGCAGGTATGTCAGGAAGCAAACATGTGATAGCCGTTACAAAAGACGAAAACGCGCCGATAATGAGATTCGCGGATATCGCGGTGATAGGGGACGCAAAAGGTATCATAGAAGCGATCCTTTCGGACATGCAATGAGCCGGAAATGAGTCGATACGTTTTTGTGTATTGCGATAATTGTGGTATAATATATAAGGTTATAGATATGATCGATTGTAACAGGGTCGATTAGTATAGAAAGGAAGCAAATATTATGATGAATTATTATGAGATCGAGTCAGTTATCGGCAGAGAGATCATCGACTCCAGAGGAAATCCTACGGTAGAAGCTGAGGTAAGACTGGTTTCCGGAGCAGTAGGAAGAGCTGCTTCTCCGTCAGGAGCGTCCACAGGTGAATTCGAGGCTCTCGAACTCAGAGACGGCGACAAAGCCCGCTACGGCGGAAAAGGCGTACAGAAAGCTGTTAAATACGTCAACGTCGACATCGCTGAAGTAATCACGGGAATGGATGCAACAGATACATACGCTGTTGACCGTGCCATGATCGAAGCTGACGGAACAGAAGATAAATCCAAATTCGGAGCGAACGCTATACTCGCGGTATCCATGGCTTGCGCAAAGGCTGCAGCCCAGGCTCTCGATATTCCTCTTTACAGATTCATCGGCGGAGTAAACGGATGCACACTTCCTGTACCGATGATGAATATCCTGAACGGCGGAGCTCACGCAGGAAATACCGTTGATACACAGGAATTCATGATCATGCCGGTAGGCGCTCCGACTTTCAGAGAAGGACTCAGATGGTGCACAGAGGTTTATCACAAACTCGCTTCCATCCTTAAGGCTGAGAACTATGCTACATCCGTAGGCGACGAGGGCGGATATGCTCCGAACCTTTCGACGGATGAAGAGACGATCGAATACATCCTGAGAGCTATCAAAGAGTGCGGATACGAGCCAGGAAAAGACTTCAAACTCGCTATCGACGCTGCAGCAAGCGAATGGAAAGGAAGCAAGAAGGGTGAGTATGTACAGCCCAAGAGCGGAAGAAAATTCACATCTGCTGAACTCGTAGCTCACTGGAAGAGCCTTGCTGAGAAATATCCGATCATCTCCCTCGAGGACGGACTTGATGAAGAAGACTGGGAAGGCTGGAAACTTCTTACGGATGAACTCGGCGGCAAGATCCAGCTCGTCGGAGACGACCTCTTCGTTACAAACACCAAGAGACTCTCCAAGGGTATCGAGCTCGGATGCGCGAACTCTATCCTGATCAAACTCAACCAGATCGGTACTGTTTCAGAGACACTCAATGCCATCAAGATGGCAAACAAAGCCGGTTACACAGCAGTCGTTTCCCATCGTTCCGGTGAGACTGAGGACGTTACGATCGCAGACCTCGTAGTTGCGATGAATGCCGGACAGATCAAGACCGGAGCTCCGGGAAGATCCGAGCGTGTTGCTAAATACAACCAGCTTCTCAGAATCGAAGAAGAACTCGGTGACGCGGCAGTTTACGCAGGAATGGGAGCATTCAACGTAAAAGGCTGATCCAAGCTTCCGGCACTTTTGCGGCTGACCAAAAGAACAAAGCGGCGCGGGCAGAGCCCGCGCCTTTTCTTTGATTGAACTGTTCGTGC
>CACZTA010000304.1 GCA_902783935.1 uncultured Lachnospiraceae bacterium
CATATAAAACGCTTGCTATCGGCTGTTCTGCAGATATATAATGGCAAAAAGCTTTTATATTCGTTTGCTTAATCGTTTTCGCACCCCAAGGAGTTTTCTATGAAATTCGGATACTTTGACGACGACGCCATGGAGTATGTTATTTCGACACCGCGCACACCGCTTCCATGGATCAACTACCTCGGCAGTAAAGATTTTTTCACGCTGGTCTCAAATACCTGCGGCGGCTATTCTTTTTATAAGGATGCAAGGCTTCTCCGCCTCACGCGCTACCGCTACAACAGCGTCCCCTATGACAGTAACGGAAAATACTTCTACATAAAAGACGGCGATACCATATGGAACCCCGCATGGCAGCCGGTGCGCACGGAGCTGGATACCTATGAATGCCGGCACGGCCTCGGTTACAGCCGCTTCACCTCGTCCAGAGACGGCGTAGCCTCCGACCTTCTGGTTTTCGTCCCTCTGGATGACACCTGCGAGGTCCGGCAGCTCCGCCTGACCAACAGCACATCCGGAACAAAAGAGCTGAAGCTTTTCTCCTACGTGGAATGGTGCCTCTGGGATGCCATGGACGACATGACAAACTTCCAGCGCAATCTCTCCACCGGTGAAGTCGAAGTCGCGGGATCCATGCTCTGCCATAAAACAGAATACCGCGAGCGCAGAAATCATTTTGCGTTTTATTCGGTCAATGCCCCCGTCGACGGTTTTGACACCTCCAGGGAAAGCTTCCTCGGCGTCTATAACGGACCTGATCATCCGGAGGCGGTCGAACGCGGCGCCTGCACGAATTCCGTTGCATCCGGGTGGTTCCCCGTCGCAGCCCATCAGCTGAACGTCACTCTCGCACCGGGCGAGAGCAGGTCCTTCGTCTTCGTGCTCGGATACTGTGAAAACCCGGAAGATAAAAAGTGGGAAGCAGAAAATGTCATCAATAAAGCTCCGGCAGAAGCCATGGTTTCGCGCTATGCCGCGGACGAAGATGTCGAGGCGGCATTCCTGACGCTGAAGAATTACTGGAAAGATCTCCTCGGCCGTTTCCACGCGGAGACATCCATGCCGGAAGTCAACCGCATGGTGAATATCTGGAACCAGTACCAGTGCATGGTCACTTTCAATATGAGCCGCTCAGCCTCCTATTTCGAGTCGGGCATCGGGCGGGGCATGGGGTTCCGGGATTCCTGCCAGGATCTGCTCGGGTTTGTTCATCTGATCCCGGACCGCGCGAGGGAACGGATCCTCGACATCGCCGCCACCCAGCTTCCGGACGGCTCCGCGTATCACCAGTACCAGCCGCTGACGAAGAAAGGCAATTCAGATATCGGCTCGGGCTTCAACGACGACCCGCTCTGGCTGATCGCGGGCACATCCGCCTATATCCGCGAAACCGGTGATCTGTCCATCCTCAGCGAGTCCGTGCCATATGACAACGACATGTCTCTGGCAACGACGCTCTTCGAGCATCTGACCCGCTCGCTTGACTACACCATCAGCCACCGGGGGCCGCATAACCTCCCCCTGATCGGCCGCGCCGACTGGAACGACTGCCTGAACCTGAACTGCTTTTCGGAGCATCCCGGCGAATCTTTCCAGACCTTCGGCCCGTCAGAAGGGCCCGTGGCGGAATCCGTCTTCATCGGCGGCATGTTCGTCAAATACGCGCGCGAATACGCGGATCTCTGCCGTCTCATCGGAAAAACTGAAGAAGCGGAGCGCGCAGTCAGGGAAGCAGCGGACATGGAGAAAGCCATCCTGGCCCACGGCTGGGACGGCAGGTGGTTCCTCCGCGCGTACGATGCATACGGACGCAAAGTCGGTTCTGATGAATGCAGCGAAGGCAAGATTTATATCGAACCGCAGGGATTCTGTGTTCTGGCAGGGATCGGGACGGAGAGCGGCGAAGCAGTTACCGCCCTCGATTCCGTCCGGGAATATCTGGATTCCGAATACGGAATCATGATTCTGCAACCCGCTTATACGAAATACCATGTGGAGCTCGGGGAAATTTCCTCCTATCCGCCGGGATATAAGGAAAATGCAGGCATTTTCTGCCACAATAATCCGTGGGTCTCCATCGCGGAGACCGTCATCGGACGCGGCAGCCGCGCTTTCGAGATCTACAAAAAGACCTGCCCGGCCTTCCTTGAGGAAAAGAGCGACATCCACAGGACCGAACCCTATGTCTACTCACAGATGGTCGCCGGAAAGGATGCCGTATTCTTCGGCCAGGGCAAGAACAGCTGGCTCACGGGAACGGCTGCCTGGACATTTGCGGATATTTCCCAGTACATCCTGGGCGTTTATCCTACGCTCAACGGCCTGCAGATCAATCCCTGCGTCCCCGCTGATTTCGGGAATTTCCGGATCCGCCGCCGGTTCCGCGGCGTCGATTATGATATTGAAGTCGAACAGAACGGGACAGAGAAGGGTGTGAAGGAGATGTTCGTCGACGGTGTCCGCACGGAAGGATGCGTCATTCCTTTCGACGGATCAAAGAAAGAGGTCCGTGTAAAAGTGATCATGGGATAAAAAAGCTGTCGGGCCGGGGGATTCCCCGGCCCGCTTTCCGTTTAAACATCAAAACTGTTCAGATATGCGTCCTGCTCCGGTGTGAGCGCGTCGATCTCCATGCCGAGAAATGCCAGCTTCCGCTCCGCAATTTCCCTGTCGATTTCTTCGGGAACCCTGTTGATCATGGGCAGTTTTTCATCCCGGTGCTTCACCAGATAGTCCACCGCGAGCGCCTGGACAGCGAAGCTCATATCCATGATCTCCGCCGGATGGCCGTCGCCGGCAGCCAGGTTGACGAGCCTGCCCTCGCCGATCAGATTCACGGTTTTTCCGTTCGGCAGCGTGTAGCCCGTAATATTCTCCCTCCGGAGTTCTTTCTTAATGCAGCCTGCTTCGAGCCC
>CACZTA010000305.1 GCA_902783935.1 uncultured Lachnospiraceae bacterium
AGTTTCCCGCTCCTTATCACAATGTCATCAACAAGGCAGGACCAGGTCAGGTCTCCCCGCCCTCCGGAGATGCGGAAAATGACAGCTGCCCCGCAGTTATCCTCCCGGAGAAAGCAGCCCTCCCCTTCGTCTTCGTCCGCTCCCTCCATCCTGATTTCAACCGACGCAGACGCCTCTTCAGCCCGCTCAGGGAAGGACCCCGTCTGTTCCTCCGGAAATGATTCCGCACGGGTCTCACAGGCAGGTCCCCCCGCCGCCGCAGAAACAGCCAGCAGAAAGAAGAGCATCCCCGTCCTCAGCATACTGCGCCCGGTTTTCCTTCTGATCCTTCCGAAAAATACAGCCGTCCGACGGCCGCCCTTTTTCATAAGCCGGCAAACCAGTCCCGGAAGCCCCATCCTGATCAGCAGGTATCCGGTCATTCCGTAAAAGAAAACGGCTCCGGCATAAAACAGAAGCATCAGCATCTCCATCGTATCCCTCCCCTCATACAGCAGTTTTCCGCACCCTCTCTTCTCTTATACGAGACCGGCCGCTTCAGCCTGTCTCAGATAATATCCTTCACGCTCCTCCCGGTCATCAGACAGCTCAGCCAGCTGCCCGTAGAGAACGGCAGCCCTGTCCGGATTGTACAGTTGCCCGCCGGCATCTTCCGTCAGGCACAGCTCTGCGAGGTCCTTCATGGCGCGTTTCCGGAGGTCTGCCGAAGCCTCCTTCCGCCAGGCGTCGCTGCTCCGGAAAGACAGCCTTCCGCCCTGCCGGTCAGAATTCTCATCTTCCAGCGCTGTTTCCAGCAGTACAGCCGCTTCCTTAACCGCATCGATCCCGTACATTTTAAAATGCCTTCTGTTTGCGTTATAAACTTCGGCAAGAAGAATCCGCCTGCCGAGCCTCGCTTCAGGATCCGGATCTGCTTCGCATGCCGTACTGATCCCCGCACAGGCCTCATGGGCGGCTGCCCAGTCAACCTCCCGGCCGAAGGAAGATAGCAGGTCCGATAGAACGGCGTACTCTTCCGCCCCCGGCACCCCCGCGTCAGAAGCGGCTGAAAAATAGGCTTTTGCCTTATAATAATCGGCATTCAGGCCGCTCTCCCCGTCTCCCGCAAAAAGCATTTCCCCTATCCGCATCAGCAGTTCCCCGTCCCGGCAGCTTCCCGTACTGATCCGGGCGCATACGGCGGCCAGCCCCTCTCCGGCTGACCGCTGTCCCTTCATATAGTGCAGATACTGCAGGTATGCTTCACGCCTGGCGGGAAGAAGGTCGATCGCTTCCATACAGAGATCTGCCGCATCCTCTTTTTTATCCGGATCAGAAGCTTTTGACAGAAGCATGGCGTAGCGCCCCGCCAGTTCCGAGACCATCATATCCCTGCAGGCACTCCCGGCAAGAAGCAGAAAGGTCCCCGCAGCTGCACACAGAACGGCGGCACATGCATGCCGTATCCCGGCGGAAAAACCTGCCGCGCGGTTCTCCCGGCAGCTGAGCAGCGCATCCCTGAAATCCGCCGCCGTCTGATAGCGGAGAGACGGGCGTTTTTCAGATGCTTTCTTCAGTACGAACTTCAGGTCCCCCGAAGCATCCGGATCCGTCACGGCCAGGAGGGTCTTCCCAAGACTGTAAATGTCGGACCGCTCGTCCGCGCGGCCGCCCGGCCCGTACTGTTCGGGCGCTGCAAATCCCGGCGTTCCGCACTGCTCTTGAGGACTGTGGGGGCTGCCGTCCCAGGCGGCACCGAAATCCACAAGCATGGCTTCTCCCCCGCGCCGGATGATCACATTTCCCGGCTTCAGGTCCCTGTGCAGGACCGGCGGTGACATCGCGTGAAGATAGATCAGCACGCCTGCCAGATCTGCCCCGATGCGGAGCAGCATCCTGTCAGGAATCGATTTCCCGCTTTTTACAAACGAATCCAGTGTCTGCCCTTCGATATAATCCATAATCAGATACCGGTTCTGTGCATCCTCGATGATATCGACGATGCGCGGAAGTCTCGGATGGCTCAGCAGCTTCAGCATATCTGTCTCTGTTTCTCCCTCAGACCTGCCCCTCGGCAGAATCTTGGCCGCCCACTCTTTGTCCAGCAGTTCATCGCGGACAAGCCACACCCGTCCCGTTCCGCCCTTTCCAAGCGGGCGCACGAGACGGTAACGGCCGGCAATTTCACTGCGCACTTTCCCCATAAATGCGCCTCCCTGAAAAATGCAGTTATCCGGTTTTCTGTTAATAAATGTGAAAAACCGCCCCGGACGGGGCATTCGGACGCGGTCCCTTCCGATGAAGGGACGCTCTTGATATGAATGAATTGTAAGACAGGTTCGCCTGAATTTCAATAAAAAGAACTACAGGCATCTTTCAGCCTGTAGTTCTTTATCATCAGAATACACCCGGAAGGCGGCAGCCCCTCCGCTTCATCATGCATGCTTCAAGATTCTTCTGCCGGCATCTCCATGGATTCATCCAGCTCGGTTCCGTCAGCCATCATTTCATCGGGAGAAACGCTGTCTTCATCATCCTGAAGCCGCTCCTCATCCATCCCGGCAGCGAGCTTTTCCTCAAGCCTGCCGTCCGTATCCAGGCGGATCGACCGGTATCTCCTTAAGCCCGTCCCTGCCGGAATCAGCTGACCGATAATGACGTTCTCCTTCAGACCGATCAGCGGGTCAATCTTGCCCTTGATCGCGGCATCCGTGAGCACCTTCGTGGTCTCCTGGAATGAAGCCGCTGACAGGAAGGAATTCGTGGCAAGTGCCGATTTTGTAATACCCAGAACGACGCGGGTTCCCTCTGCAGGCTCTTTGCCCTCCTGCACAAGCGCTTCGTTCATGTCTTCAAAGTCGAGATAATCAACCAGCGAACCGGGCAGGAAGTCTGCGTCGCCGTTTTTATCGATCCTCACTTTCTTCAGCATCTGGCGGACGATCACTTCGATGTGCTTGTCGTTGATCTCAACGCCCTGCTGGCGGTAAACCTTCTGTACCTCGCGGAGCATGTAATCCTGGACAGCCCGGCTTCCGCGGATCTTCATGATGTCATGCGGATTGATCGAGCCTTCCGTGACGGCATCGCCCGCTTCAAGATAGGCGCCGTCCTGGATCATCAGCCGTGAGCCGTACGGGATCAGGTAAGTCTTCTGGTGCTCCTTGGACCCTTCTTCCGCCTGGTCGTTTGTAATGACGACTTCGGTCTTCTTTTTGGTTTCAATGACCTGCGCATGGCCCGGGATCTCCGTAATAATCGCGAGACCCTTCGGCTTGCGCGCTTCGAAAAGCTCCTCGACACGGGGAAGACCCTGTGTGATGTCGCCGCCCGCGACACCGCCGGTGTGGAATGTTCTCATCGTCAGCTGCGTACCGGGCTCACCGATGGACTGCGCCGCGATAATGCCGACGGCCTCTCCGACCTGGACGGCTTCGCCGGTCGCCATGTTTGCGCCGTAGCACTTCACGCAGATGCCGAGCTTCGAGCGGCAGGTCAGGATGGTCCTGATCTTAACCTTCTTCACCGGATCGCCGTTTTCATCGACGCCTTCGCGGATGACGCGCTCCGCCCTGCGCGG
>CACZTA010000306.1 GCA_902783935.1 uncultured Lachnospiraceae bacterium
AGCCATAATTCCTCCACAATTGATTTATTATTTCAGACAGCCCCAGGCAGTTTTCCGGTTCCGGCTGCATCGGGCTGCTTCAAACTGCTTACTGAAGCCTTTCCCCTGTCTCGGGGTCAAACTTCGGTGTATTCTGCTTCGGCATCTCAGACGCGGGCGGCATTTCGGCAAAGGGGGCTTCCTCATGGGGAACTGTATAAGCCGCAGCCGCTTCCTGTGCGGGTTTCTCGGAAATCCGGTTCGGGCCGAGCCCCTTTTTGATCCGGCCGGCTACACTGTTATAAAAGAAAACTGATGCCAGGTTGGCAGCGCCGTCATAGATCATAAAGACGCCCGCGATCGTCATGTAAACCTTCAGGACAAAGTCCGGCTGCAGAATGAGAAGGACGGAGAACACGACTGAGACGAGGCCGAACACCAGCATCAGCCACCAGTTTCTGTAGCCGAGGTGATGCATGTCAATTGCATTCTGGATCTTGACAAGCGCGCCGGCAAACAAAAGCAGGCCGAAAATGACCTCCACAAAGTTCAGCACGACGGAGTGCTTGACGAGGCATACGATACCGAGCAGCAGAAAGACCGTTCCGATGAAGAGATCAGTTGCAATAAGCGTCATATGCCTGCTCATTTTGAAATAAACAAACAGTCTGTAAGCGCCGAAAAGACATGCGGCAGCTCCGAGCACATAGCCGAGCACACTCTTGAACTGCGCCTGGAATGCAATCATGAAAACGCCCAGCAGAATATAGACTGCGGCAAAAATAATTGTTACCAAACGCACTCTTTTTAACAATTGTTCATTCTGCATCTTATTTACCTCTCTTCCTTTTCATATGGTTTCCTTCATCATTCAGTCCCGGAGTATCCGTTTAAAAGACATCAGACCATTTGCCGATATTGTCCGCATTAAACTTCATCGGATGTTCAAGGACCACTTCCGTTCCCCCGTCAGAGGAAGCCGTCACTTCATAGTCCCCGAGATTGCCTGCCTTAAACTTTTCACCGAGCGCTCCCGTGATTTTATTCTGGTAAAGCGCTGCCGAGAGATACGCTGTCAGGGTTCCCAGGTCCACGGGATTCCAGAGATAGAAATACGGACAGACCGTTCCGACATACTCCGCCATCTCTGAGGGAAGGCCGAACCCGGTCAGCTTTACTGCGGCATCTGCATCCGCAATCGCTTTTGCCGCGGCAGCCATGCCGGTGGTCGTCGGTGCGCAGATCACTTTCAGATCCGGATAATTCTGAAGCAGGGCTTTCGTCTGGTCATACGCAACCTGGAACTGATCATTGCCGTAGGCGATTTCCAGAAGATCCAGATCTTTATAGGCGTCATCTTTCATCACGGATTTCATGCGGTCAATCCAGAGATTCTGACTGACGGATACGGACGAAGCGGAAAGAATGGCCCACTGTCCGGTGCCTTCCGCCATTTCAAAGACGGCATCCATCAGTGTCAGCGCCACATCATCAGCGTCAAGATTGCTGATTGTGAGCTCACGTGACTTCGGTGAAGCCGGCCTGTCAAATGAGCACACGTCAATGCCTGCCTCCATCGCCTCCTGCAGGATATCTTCCATGGCTTCCGCATCAATCGGTGCAATCGCGATACAGGAGACTTTTTTTGAAATCAGTCTCCGTACAATCTGCTGCTGGGCCATGACGGAGCTGTCATCCGGACGCTCTATGGCAAACTCATAACCGGCCGATTCCATGACACCTGAAAAGCCCTCGACGATAAGATCATCATAAGCGCTCTCCCTGTTCGGAAGAACCAGTGCGTACATTTCGTCCCTGATTGAAATATCAGGGGTTCCGGATGAAGAAGTTTTCTTTTTGGTCACATGGACAGTACAGCCGCACAGGAAAACGGACATGCACAGCACTGCCGCCAGAAGACGCATCACGCGGTGTTCCGTCATAAACAGTCTCCAATTACATCCCTGCGCCTGTCAGGGCGCGGGCTTCCCTGCCGGGTTGATTATTTCGTCTGATATTTGAAAACAGCAGCCGAGCGCGGAGCAATCCTGAGCCGGAGACTCTGCGGCCTCTCATCGTAAGCTTCATCTCTTGACAGGCGCGCCCGCGGATTGATCTTTCCGGACCCTCCGAAATCAGTGTGGTCACTGTTCAGGATCTCTTTATAACTCCCCGCGTACGGAACGCCGACCTGGTACTGATCGAAGTTTTCATCTGAGAAATTACAGACGA
>CACZTA010000307.1 GCA_902783935.1 uncultured Lachnospiraceae bacterium
AAGGCGCTGAAATCCATCATCCGGCACATACTGCCGAACTGCCGGACGTCCATCTCCGTACTGGATCTGTTTTCCTATGCGGCGAATGCGCGGTTCTACCAGATTGAAAAATCGACGGGATTCCCGACTCTTCATATTGAGCGGCACTGCTGGCCGAACGGGGAGGAGCTTGATCCGGTCGTCCCGGTTACCCTGGCGGACAATGTGCGTGATCTTCACAGTTTCCTTTTTGATGAAGAGGTGTATACGCCGTCCCTGAACGTCCGCGCCTTCAGCCGCGGTATCGAGGATATTACCGGCCTGACGGAAGCGGACCGCGCCGATGCAGAGAAAAACAGTGTCATCGGGGAATCCGGCGGGGAAGCGGATGTCGTGAGATAAGAAAGAAAAGTAAGGAAAAGACTGACATGGGTGAGAAACAGAATAATGATAAAAAAAGAAGCTCTTTCAGCAGCAGAATGGGATTTGTGCTTTCAGCGGCAGGAGCTTCTGTAGGCCTTGGAAATATCTGGCGTTTTCCGTATCTGTCGGCAAAATACGGCGGGGGCATTTTTCTCCTGGTATATGTGATACTCGCCGTGACATTCGGATACACAATGATTATGAGTGAGACCGCTGTCGGGCGGATGACGCGCAAATCGCCGGTCTCTGCTTTCCAGACATTCGGAAAGACGCCCGGACTGAAATTCGGCGGATGGATCAATGCGGTTATCCCGATTCTGATTGTCCCGTATTACAGCGTTATCGGGGGATGGGTCTTTAAATATTTCTGGGAATATCTTGCCGGCCATACCGCTTCTGTGGCGGAGGAAGATTTCTTTGGGAACTTTATCGGAAACGGCGGATCAGTTGTCCTGTGGTTCGTTTTTTTCTCAGTGATTACCCTGCTCGTGATTTATGCAGGCGTGCAGAACGGTATTGAGCGCGTATCCGGAATTATGATGCCGGTGCTCATCGTACTGGCGGTGCTCGTAGCCGGCTATTCCGTGACGCGGCCGGGGGCTTTTGAGGGCGTCAAATATCTGCTCGTGCCTGATTTTTCGAAATTCTCCTGGATGACGGTCGTGGCGGCGCTCGGACAGATGTTTTATTCCCTGTCGATTGCCATGGGAATCCTGGTCACGTTCGGCTCCTATATGAAAAGGGATGTCAGCATGGAGACTTCTACGCTTCAGGTCGAACTGACAGATACATTCGTCGCCGTACTGGCCGGCCTCATGGTGATTCCGTCTGTCTTTGCTTTTTCGGGCGGCGATACGGACGCCATGCTGCAGAAGGGACCGTCCCTGATGTTCATGACGCTTCCGAAGGTCTTTCTGTCGATGACGGGAGGACGGATCGTCGGCCTCATGTTTTTCGTACTCGTCCTTTTTGCAGCGCTTACGAGTTCCATCGCCCTGACGGAAGCGGCCGTCGCCACGTTTGAGGATGAACTCGGATGGAGCCGGCAAAGGGGGACTTCCCTTATGGGGGTATTTTATATCGGACTGGGGCTCCTCTCCTGTCTCGGGTTCAATGTGCTGTCAGACGTGACGCCTTTCGGGATGGGCATTCTTGATTTCTTTGATTTTATCACCAATTCGGTGATGATGCCGGTTGCCGCAGTCTGCATCTGCGTGCTCGTGAGAAAAATCAGCATGCAGAAAATCGAAGACGAAATCACTGCCGAAGGAAAGCATTCCTTTAAACTGAGAAGTGTTTACTATTTTGTGATGAAGTACCTGGCGGTCCTGTTTATCCTCGTCATTCTGGTGACATCGATCCTTAATGTGCTCGGGATTATCAGTATCTGAGGAAACCGGTCGAAAGAAGCAAGAAAGGGCAGCTTATGCAGAAAAACAACCGCATCATACGAATCCTCGCATGTGCAGCAGTCTTCCTGTTTCTGCTGCTGATCGTGACCGGTCTTCTTAAAGCCGGGGTCCGAACGGGAAGAGCCGGAAAAGAAAAAAAACAGGGGGAACCGCAGTCAGAAGCTGTTCTGCAGACAGAATCTGTTCCGCAGACGGATGCCGGGACGGGGGTATCTGCGGAAGCACCCGGAGTTCCGGGCAGTTCCGGTGCGGTGAATCCCGCGGAAACCGCGAGTGTACCTGAACCTCCTGTAAAGAAATGGGATTCCCCGATGGAACGCTATTATATGGATGATTCCTTCTGGGACGGTTCTCCGCCGAGAGATGTGCAGCTGCTGACGCCGAATGAGTATTCGAGGCCGCAGACGCCGATCAGCCAGGTCAATGACATCGTCGTCCACTACGTCGATGAACCCGGTTCCACGGCTCAGCAGAACCGCGATTATTTTGAGAGCATGAAAGACGGCTCGGACCGCTCTGTCAGCAGTCATTTCGTCATCAGCCTCGACGGTTCGATTATCCAGTGCGTCCCGCTCGGCGAGGTGGCTTACGCGTCCAATAACCGGAATAATGACACAATTTCGATCGAATGCTGCCATCCGGATGAATCCGGACTCTTTACTGACGAGACCTACGAGTCGTGCACGGATCTGTGCGCATGGCTGTGTTATGCCTTTGAGATTACACCTGATCACGTGATCCGCCACTATGACGTGAATGAAAAATACTGCCCGATCTATTATGTGGAACATCCGGATGCATGGGAGCAGATGAAAAAAGATATTGCAGATAAATACGGAAAACTTGAAAAGAAATTCGGGATACGCCGTGTGTCCTGATATCCGGGCGGAGGTAATATGCCATGAGAATTTCCGATATCCTGAAGCAGGATAAAATTACACTGTCACTTGAAGTTTTTCCCCCGAAAACATCCGAGCGCTATGAAGCGACTGCTGCGACGGCAAAAGAAATCGCGAAACTCAGGCCGGATTTTATGAGCGTCACCTACGGGGCCGGAGGAGGGACGGGTCCCTTTACTGCCGGGATTGCAGCCGAGATCCAGGAGGAATACGGCGTCCCGACGCTGGCCCATCTCACCTGCGTTTCTTCATCCCGTGAGCATGTGCTGCATATGCTGGATGTCTACCGGGAGAAGGGAATTGAGAATATCCTGGCGCTCCGGGGAGATATTCCGGCTGACGGCCATGTTTCCGAGGACTACCGGTATGCGTCGGAGCTGATCCGGGATATCCGGTCGAAAGGAGACTTCTGTCTCGGCGGCGCCTGCTATCCGGAAGGCCACGTGGAATGCATTCATAAAAAAGACGATATCCGTCATCTGAAGGAAAAGGTGGATGCGGGGCTGGACTTTCTGACAACGCAGTTATTCTTTAACAATGACGTATTTTATAATTTCCTGTACCGCATCCGGGAGCAGGACATCCGGGTTCCGGTGATTGCGGGGATTATGCCCATCACGAACGCAAAACAGCTTGCGAGGAGTGCGGCGATGTCGGGGACGGATGTGCCTCAGAAATTCCGCGCGATCGTCGATTTTTTCGGTGAGGATCCGGCTGCCATGCAGCAGGCCGGCATCGTCTATGCGACCGGCCAGATCGTGGACCTCATCGCAAACGGGATCCGTCATATCCATGTCTATACCATGAATAAGCCCGAAGTTGCAGCGGGGATCATGAAAAACCTCTCTGCAGTTCTGGACTGATCTGCTGTTCCCGCTTCATACATGCGGTGTATAAAGAAATAGATAAATCAATGAATGGAAAAACTTTTAAAGAGAGGCTCGGAAAGGAGCGCCTGTACTGGGACGGGGGCACCGGTTCCCTTCTGCAGGCTGCGGGCCTCAGGGGAGGCGAACTGCCCGAGAGATGGAATCTGGAACATCCTGATGTGGTGAAAGGCGCTGCGAGGGCTTATCTGGAGGCAGGGGCGGATATCATTAATACAAATACCTTCGGGGCAAACCGCCTGCATTATCCGGATCCGGCAGAATTGAAAAGTGTGATTGAGAGCGGTGTCCGGCTTGCCGGGGAGGCGCGCAGTGAATCAGGGCGCCCGGATGCTTTTATCGCCCTCGACATCGGGCCCACGGGCAGGCTTCTGAAGCCGCTCGGCGATCTGGATTTCGAGGAAGCTGTCAGCATCTTCGGGGAAATCGTAAAATACGGTGCCGGAGCAGGGGCGGACCTGGTTCTCATTGAAACCATGAGCGACAGTCTTGAGGCGAAGGCAGCCCTTCTTGCAGTGAAAGAAAATTCCGATCTGCCTGTCTGTGTGACGATGGTTTTTGACAGCACCGGAAAGCTGCTGACGGGAGGAACACCCGAGAGCGCCGCTGTCATGCTCGAAGGCCTCGGTGCGGACGCTGTCGGGATTAACTGCGGAACCGGACCGCGCCAGATGGCGCCCCTGGCGGAGAGACTGCTTAAGATTTCGTCACTCCCGGTTATTGTCAATCCGAACGCAGGCCTCCCGCGGACAGAAAACGGGAAAACAGTGTATGATCTGACGGCAGATGAGTTTTCGGATGAAATGATTCCGATTGCGGCGCTTGGGGTCCATGTTCTCGGCGGATGCTGCGGGACGACGCCTGAATATATCAGGAAAGAAATCGAAAAAACGAGGGACCTGCCGTTC
>CACZTA010000308.1 GCA_902783935.1 uncultured Lachnospiraceae bacterium
CACGAAAGAAGCCGTAGCGGACGTCGTCCCGTTCGGCCAGTAAATCATTCAGGAAAATGAGGTGTCAGGCAAAAGGACTGCTTCGGGTACCTCACTCACCCCGCTTTCCGTAAACCGCAGCACCCGGTCGCAGATGGAAAGGACCGCCTGCCGGTGCGTCACGATCACCACAGTCCTGTCCGTGAGCCTGCGCAGGTTGTCCAGCAGACGCTTTTCCGTCTCCACATCCAGCGCACTGGTCACCTCGTCCAGGAGAAGGACGGGTGATTCGGAGAAGACGGCCCGCGCGATGGCGAGGCGCTGCATCTGCCCCTCGGACAAGCCGGTTCCGCGCTCACCGAGGAGGGTATCCGCGCCGTCGTCCAGCGCACCGACAAACTCGTCTGCGCAGGCGATGGAAAGTGCCCTCCGGAGCCTCACCTCATCCTGTCCGGCATCCGGATCCGCAAAGCTCACAATCTCCCGGACACTGCCGCTCATAAGCGCATTCCCCTGGGGAACGCAGGCAAAGAGGCGGCGGTGCATGCCCGAGAGAGGGTGGGCTTTTCCTGTGCCGTCCAGCCAGTACCGCTCTCCGTCATCCGGCCGGTAAACACACATAAGGAGCCTTAACACAGTGGACTTTCCGCAGCCGCTCTGCCCTGTGAAGGCGACGATTTCGCCCTTGCGGATTTCCAGTGAGACATGCTGAAGCACAACGGGCATCTCTTCCTTTGTGAGCGCGTCCATGCTCTCTGCGGCCGGGAAGTAAGTGAAGGCGGCATCTTGCAGCCCGAAAGCCGCCAGGTCATTCCGGTAAAATTCATTAATGTCCGGAAGCGGCAGCGCATCTTCCCCGTCTGAAGGGAAGTCCTCCGCCTCCATCAGACGTTCCGCGGAGGCCATCATGGCGTAGTACCTCGGCAGATATCCCGTAATATTGGCAAAAGGCATCTGTATCTGCGAGATCAGCTGGGTGACGGCGGTCAGCGTGCCGAAACTGATCGTGCCGGTGAGGATACCGTATCCGCACCACCCCACGCCCAGCAGGTACATCCCGTTCATAACCGCGCCGAAACCGACGTTGCACAGGTTGGAAAAGCGGTTTCTCCGCATCCGCGCAGTCTTGTGGCCTTCCAGCTTTTCGTCTGCATCTGACAGCGTCTGCTTCTCTGCCGCAAAAGAGCGGATCATCAGCAGGCTGGCGATGTGCTCCTGCAGGAAGATGCGCACTTTTCCGTCCGCCTCCTGGACATTTTTATGGAGCCGTTTCATCGCCTTGCGGAACAGCGTGGAAAACAGCAGAAGAAGCAGGCCGCCCGGGATCATGACCGCCGCAAAGCGAGGCTCCAGGACGATGATCATGATACAGGCGCTGATGAGTTTGACCACCATTCCCGCAAGGCCGGGAACGATCTCCACACAGGCGTTTGCCACAACGACGGTATCATTTGTCAGGCGGTTCATCCATTCGCCGGAATGGACGGCGCTCACACGGAGATAGTCCCGGCGAAGCAGCGTTTCCGTCAGCCTTCGCTTGAAGATGTTTTCGAAAGCCGCCTTGGAAAGCTCCGTCAGCCAGCGGATGAGGGCGCGAAGGAGCAGCTGTGCCGCCACCAGTAATACGGTCAGCACCATGCCGCGCCGGAAGCCTGTGATGTCATGCCCGGCAGCTGCATCCACAATGTTCCGGAGGAGCAGGGCATAGAGCACGCCGGAGGCGCCGTAAACCGCCTGTACAATGATCAGGATCAGGATGTACAGCTTCCTGCTGCCGGGAACGGAGAGGAGCCATTTCACTGTGTTGTTTCTCATAGCCTCCTCCTCACCCGCTTCATGATATACAGCCCTCGCAGGATAAAGGCACGAAGCGGAAACAGGTCGCACCACAAATGGGCATACAGACGGAGCCGCCAGTCGGACACGGGGATTTCTTTCCCGTCCCGGATGACGGCTGCCAGTACGCCGACGATATTTTCATCTGTAATGCCATACTCCCGGCTCCACCGGTTGTCCCCGCAGATCACATAATCGCCGGGACGCACCTTTAAAACGCGGTGAAGTACATACCGGCCGCTGCCGCGTTTATACAACGGAATATCATATTTCTTCAGTCTTCCGGTTTTCGGTTTTATCACAAGAAGATCCCTTCCCTGACGGATGAGCGGCAGCATGCTGTCTCCCACATTGGAATAAACCAGCCGTCCGTCTCTGGCAAGAAATTCCTCAAAGGTGAGTTTATTCATCCAGAGCTCCAATTTCACGCAGCCCGGAGAGCACCTTTTCCACATCGCGGGCAATGATCTCCTCCGGCGCGTCAAACCGCTCCTCCATGGCGGCGATGACCGCTTCCTCCGTGGTCTCCTCCTTCAGCAGCGCAAGGATCGCCCCAAGCGTCCTGTTTCCCCTGACCAGGCCGGAAAAGCCCGCACCCCCGGCAGGGACAAGAAGCGATTCTGTTTCGGTATCATGGGTAATGTATTCTTTCTTCAGTTTCATGTGTGTCCGCCTTTCATGGTATTATAAGACAATTCCG
>CACZTA010000309.1 GCA_902783935.1 uncultured Lachnospiraceae bacterium
CACATGAACTGGATGATCGAAGGAACGGACATCTGAAGCAGATACCCGACGACATAGCAGCCGATCAGGATATATGTGAGATGCGGGACGGCATGGCGTCCGAATTTTCTTTCCATCTTTTGAATGAACTGGTTCATCGGCTTTGACCTTCTGATACTCAAAAATATACATATTCTGCACATTATAAAGGATTAGGGAAAGGGTGTCAAGGCAGGTGCAGGTGTGGCATATCCCGCTTTTCTGTGTCATAATGGCAGCAGAAGAAATATCTGGATATGGAGGATACTGTAATGGCCGGTTCTTCAACAGGCACTGTTTTCAAAGTCACAACATGGGGGGAATCGCACGGGCCGGCGACCGGTGCGGTCATCGACGGATGTCCGGCCGGACTTCCGCTCTCCCCCGCTGATTTCCGCCCGTATATGGCACGCAGGCGTCCTGACGGCAGCCTTATGTCTACAAACCGCCGGGAAGCGGACGAGGTCGAGATTCTCTCCGGCGTGTTTGAAGGGATGACAACCGGAACCCCTGTTTCGCTTCTCATCAGGAACACTGACCAGCATTCGGCTGATTACGGGAACCTGGCGGACATCTACCGTCCCGGCCACGCTGATTTCGGCTATCAGGCGAAATACGGGCATCGCGATTACCGGGGCGGCGGACGGTCTTCCGGCAGGGAAACGGCTGCCCGGGTTGCGGCAGGCGCGGTTGCGGCCAAAATTCTCGGTATGACAGGGATCACCTTTCAGACAGCTGTCACGTCTGTCGGCGGTTTCCCGCCTGAAGAAGCGCCTGGCATTATAAAGCAGTACCGCGAAGCAGGTGATTCTGCCGGCTCCGAAGTGATCTGCACGGTACATGGTGCCCCCGCCGGCATCGGTGACCCTGTTTTCAGGAAACTAGACGCGCTTCTTGCTGAAGCTGTATTTTCAATCGGCGCGGTCAGGGCTTTTGAAATCGGCAGCGGCAGAGACGTCATCTCCCTCAGGGGGTCAGAAAACAATGACGCATTCTGCATGAAAAACGGAAAGGTCGTCACGGAAACCAATCACTGCGGCGGGATTCTCGGGGGAATAAGCACCGGAGGCGATATCCTGATCCGCGCTTCCTTCAAGCCGACTCCTTCCATCTCCCTGAAACAGAGGACCGTTACCCGGGATGGTGAAGAAACCGAAATCTGCATCCGCGGGCGCCACGACCCGGTAATCGGTCCGAGAGCTGCTGTCGTCGTTGAAGCGATGTCGGCCCTTGTGCTTCTGGACTCCATGCTCCTCAATATGACGTCACAGCTTTCTTCCTTCATCAGTTTTTATCAGAAGAAGTGAAATAACCCGCATCTATGTAAAAAAGACAGTTCCTTCCGCATAAAGGAACTGTCTTTTTCGTGTGTATCAGAGATTTTCCAGTGATATCGGTTCCGTATGTCTCAGCAGATCCTTGGCAGCGGCTTCTGCTTCCTGTTCGGGTACATCCCGGATGACATCAGGCGCTTTTTCTATTTTCTGGAAAACCATGCAGTTCGGTGTATCGACCTTTTTGGGTTTTCCTTTCATGACAAGCGTCTTCTTATCATAATTAATGGCAAAGGTGGTAATGGAATTCCCTCCGTTATTCACGACGGCGATATGCTTCTGATCCGGGAACAGGGCGATATCTTTTGGATAGATCCCCGCAGTCGGCAGGGAGAACAGGCGTGTCAGAAGGCCCGTCTCCTGGTCAATCGCGTAACAGGCAACCGAATCATCTCCTGCTGTTGAACAGAAGAGATAGCGTCCGTCATAGGAAATCCGGAGTGCCGAAGCCGCATCGTGCGGATCCTGTTCGTCCGAGAGTGTCGAAACCTCCTGTTTCAGTTCGAATTCCGGATATCCGTCTACGACATTGTAATCATAAACGCGCACGAGATTGGTGATTTCGCAGAGAATATATGCCTGTTTCCCGTTTCTGCTGAAGTGAATGCTGCGCGGTCCCGCTTCACGGCCCATCCTCAGGATATCCACTTTCTGAAGTTTGTTATAGGTGTGATTAATCTTATAAAGGACGACCTGGTCGATGCCATTGTCGACGGCACACAGAAATCTGTTGTCCGGCGTGACGCGGACACAGCATACATGAGGCCGGAAACTCCGCTCATTGACAGCACCGATTCCCTTGTGGAAAACACCGTCCATCAGGTTTCCGAGACGGCCGTCATGATGCGTATGGACAACCGTCACCTTACCGTCATGATAACCGGCAACAAAAAGATATTTGCCGTCGCTGTCCACTGACATATGACATCCGCGCATGCCGTTAATGTCAATCTCATTGATCGCCTTCAGATCCCCGTCCGGCTCGACCCTGAATGCCCGTACCCCCTCATCGGCGATGGAATAGAGATACTTCTGGTTTTTCGAGCGGGTGATATAGGATGAATTGTGGACAGGGACAACCTTTCTCAGATACAGCAGACCTTCCTCCACATCCACATCATAAATATGAATCCCTTTACTTGTTCCGTTGGTATATGTTCCCACATAAGCCACATATGCTTCACGTTCAGCCATATAGTACCTCACTATCCATACAGACACCGGTTAAATAGTTTCTTATAGTTCCACGCGGTCCCCCGCTTCAAGTACAAAAACATTATCCCTGTCAAAAACCAGTTTCTGCCTGCAGTGATACGGAATCACCCTGCCGAACCGGTTTTTATCTGCAAGACGCATCATTTCCTCCGCATTCTGATGGACAGAGATCCTGCAGAAAACAGCTCTCTTTTCGTCATACAGTTTCCTCGCATATCCGGCCGGGTCCTGTTTCCCCGTCAGGACGACATTCCCGCCTGCAGCGAGAACCGCTTCGGCAATCCGTATGTCTGCGGGATCCCAGAGCTGGGAGTCCTTCACAAGAATCCCTTTTCTGCCTGAAACCAGCTGCATCAGAGACGTATCATTCTTCTCAGCCGCTTCTTTTACCGGAGTCAGTGACAGAATACTGATTCCTGAAACCGCCTGAAGGAAGGATTCACTGAACCACATCGGGCGGATATGTTCATCCCGGATCTCTTCTTCGAAAGAGGTA
Organism: uncultured Lachnospiraceae bacterium; assembly: GCA_902783935.1. Classification (GTDB taxonomy): domain Bacteria; phylum Bacillota; class Clostridia; order Lachnospirales; family Lachnospiraceae; genus Chordicoccus. Next base: position 3,064 of record CACZTA010000309.1, read on the forward strand.
TCCGCCATAACGGGAATGCCTCTCTCCTCAAGAAGGCGGATGACATCAAGGCCTCTTCCGTGCGAAGGAACCGGGAACAGAAGCGGTCCGTCCTTTAAAGCAAATGCATCCAGCGCCTCTGACAGCTGTCTGCGGTGCACGCGGGCATCTTCCTTTTCATAACCGTATGCACAGTCCAGAACAGCTGCATCGGCAGAATAATCTCTTATCTCATCGCAGCGGTAAGCTGCCGAATACTCCTGATAATCCCCGGAAAACAGGACAGACCGGCCGCCTGCGCAAAAGAGATACCAGACACTTCCGACGCAGTGGCCGCTTCTTCCCCACAGAAACTTCAGTCCCGGAAAAAAATCTGTTATCTCAAGAGGTCCTCCGAGGTCTTCGAGGCAGACTGTCCGCACAGGCCAGGCGGGAAGCATCCGGAATGTCTCCCGGCTGGCAGCGATGATTCCGCTGAAGCCTTTCCCGATCAGCCATTCCGCAGCCCCGGTGTGGTCTGCGTGGGAATGTGTCAAAAACAGTACGGAAGCACCGCGGATCTGTTCGTCACTTAACTGCGGCCAGGGCACTTCAGGCTTTTCCTTCATGATGCCTGCATCGACAAGAAAGGAAAAACTGCCGCTGTTCACAAGAAATGCATTCCGTCCGTGTTCAGAGCACCCGCCCGCAATATATAATTCCATATCTCCTCACCTGTTCCATTCGAGAAAAATGCATCCGCTGCTTTTGCAGCTGTTATCAAAAGTTATACATAATATCCGAACAGAAATGCCGTTATTAAAGAAAGCAGGAGAATCATGCCCGTTACGACCGGGCTCAGGATCCTCTCGAAAGAACCGCTCCGCTCCTCCTGTTCTCCGCAGAGGCCGATCCCGATCAGAGGAAAGATCAGGATCACCGCAAATTTTTTAAAATCCATCGTCCCGGCATAAGGAATCCTCCATGTGAGGAGAAGATATCCGATAAGGACAGACAGGTAGCCGACGACGATAAACTGGGCATATACCCGTTCCACCCGTTTTTTCCTCAGAACATGTATCAGCATCAGATGTGAGATGATGCATATGGCAACTGACAGGTAGACCGCAAGCATTGCAAAAATATAAGTCCCCGTCATGGATATGTTAATGGCATGGAAATCCGCCACCGCAGTCTTGAACGCCTGTGCCCATACATTTGATTCCAATGGTCCTGACCCATTTGTATGAAGATGCCACAGCATTCCTGAATCAGGGATCCTCAGCCTTTCGATAAACGGTTCCGTGATCCGGATTCCGTAAGGGGCATCGTGGTAAAAAGGAGACAGCCTGAAGCGGATCATTTTGTACACGGGCCACCACAGGCTCATCAGGGCTGCGATAATACCGAACAGCTTATACTGCTTCCGGAGCGGCACCATATTCCTCCTTCCGTCAATCACCGCGTGATACATAAGAAGGATGACAGGCGGGAGAACCAGGAGGGTATAAACAGATGTCATCATGCCGAGGCCAATCAGGACGGCTGTATTGACCAGTGAATTATTCCTTCTGGAATGATACCAGCTCAGTGCCGAATTCAGGATCATCATCAGCAGCATGAAGGCAAGTGCATCAGGGGAGATGACGGCTGCCAGATTATAATAAACCGGGAAAAACATCAGGAAAACAATGCAGATCACCAGTTTTCTCCCGCGGACGCCGAATTTTCTGAGGATGGCGATACCGAAGCTCTCTCCGACGAGCACATAGATAACATTGACGCATTGAAGCATATGGAGCGCCACGCCTATTTCCCAACCGAAAATCCTGTGCACAATCTCCAGGATGAGGGAACTGACAATATAATAAAAGGGCGGATTTGCGTAACACGGAAACAGGCGCGGATCAACGCCCGGAAGCCTGTGATACGTAAATAAGTACTGGATCAGGCCTATATGGCCGCTGTTCGGCATGCCGTCGCGAAAAGCCGCCCACTCTCCTGCCTGAAACGTCCCTTGTGTATAGCCGAGCTTAATATCATAAACCAGTTTGAGGAAAAACCCGACCATAATCACAAACCCGATCCAGAATTCATCCGGGACACCCATAAACCGTTTGGATCGCGCTCTGGTCATTAAGAAATCCTCTCCTGCATATCATTCATTCCTTACGTCTATCTTATCACAGCATATCAATGTCTTCCAGTTCTTCCTCAGAATCCGTATTGAAAACAAAGA
>CACZTA010000310.1 GCA_902783935.1 uncultured Lachnospiraceae bacterium
CGAACCATCCGGCTGTGAGAAGCGCCGCCAGTATCACAAGAATGATTATCCAGGTTTTCTTTTTTGCCATCTCCGTATCCTCCCCATCAGCTCCGACATCATTCTCTGATTAGCCTGAACAACCGAAACAGACAGAACACGTTCCGCCGCGTCTGTCTGAAATATCCCCTCCGTTTTTCGGATACCCGCCGGTGTCCGGCCGGGACACAGGCAGGTTTCTTCATATCTCTCCATTAATTATATATAATCGGAATAATAAAGACAACAAAGGATCGGCTACTCTTCGATCACCTGGATCTCCAGGCAGTCAAAATCGGTCTCCTCGATGAAATTATCCTTTGTGAACCTCGCTTTTGCCGTCTTCTGAAATTCCGAAATATTGACACTCAGCCACTGCGGTACTTCCAGATCAAACTCCATGCAGATCATCCGGAGGCAGCTGAACACCTTGTGCGTGCGTGTGTCATCACTGAAATCTTCCGCAACGGTATCCTTCAGCAGATGATGATCCTTCCAGAGTTTTCCCCACATCCTCATATACGACGACCTCTTTCCTGACTCATTACATCAGGATAAATCATAACATACAGATAAAAAAAAGAGGACAGAAAATGATGTCCGGTTGTTCTCCTTCCTCCTGAGGGTTATAATTTCAGAAAACCAGTCATGAAAAGGAGGTGCCCCATGAATGTCGATGAAGTTTTAAACGCACTCAAACGCCTCGCAAAAGCCGACCGTGACACGGCAGAACGCCTGCGGGCAACCGCGGAAGACCCGCATCCGGTGGATGCACTGTGCCGCGTCAGCACGGAACTCGGTTACCCGCTCTCGGCCATGGACCTGATTTCCGCCGGAGAAGATTACTATGCCGCAATGCGCAGAAGCACAAACGGCGGTGGAGAAAACTCGCCTCTCCTCCGCGGAGAAGACGATTACTACGAGATTTTCATGGCAGAAATCGCAGCCCTGTAAAATAATCAGGCCGGCAACAGCCTCTTTAGTGATTAAAGAAGGTCCTGCCGGCCTGCTTCATTTTTTACAACGGAATAATTATTCCTTTGCCGCTTTCCCGGCCGCCACACAAAGGAACATGGTGATCAGCATGTCGGGAAGCGTGTTTCCGATCACGATATCCGCCTTCATGAGCAGCCTGTAAATCACAAATCCGATTACCCAGATCACCAGATTTCGGACATGGAACGCACCGGCGCTCCGGTCCTTCTTCAGGATGAAGAAATCAGCGATCTGTATCGCGATCATCGGAGCAAAAACAGAGCCGATGAAATACAGAAATCCGGTGATGTCGTAGAGAGGCAGGAAAATCGCACCCAGAATTCCGATGACGGTAACTGCCACGGCAATCTTCCTGCCGTCAAATTTCATGGAAACGGACTCACTGGAAATGCCCGCCGAATATGCATCGAGGAAGGTCGTCGTGACTGTCGAAAAGACAATGATCAGAAGACCCGCGATCCCGAGCCCCGCCTTCACCATGATCTGCGCGATATCCGACTCGCCGGTGAAAATGGCGGCGCCCATGCCGATCACGTACATCCAGCAGCTGACGATGCCGTAAACAACGGCGCTGACGGCTGTCGCAGCAAACGGCTTCTCCGCTTCCCTCGTGTAATCACTGATAAGCGGGAGCCAGGAGAGCGGCATCGCGACAGACAATTCCACTGCCGCGCCGAACGTCATCCCTTCACCTGCGCCTGCGCCGGCCGCGCCGCTGCGGAAAATGACAACGCTTAAGATAATCGTCAGGATTGTCAGGGCTGCCATGGCAACCGTATTGATCTTTCCGAGATTTTCGATGCCGATCATGATCCAGACGATAATCAGGCCGCCGATGACGATGCACCAGACCCAGTTTCCGATGCTGAAAATGCTGCCGGCAGCCAGAGCCCCGTCATAAATCATGACGGCCGTCCAGCCGATCAGCTGTATGATATTTAAAATGGAAAACAGGAGGCCGCCCCTGTTTCCGAAGCTCATCTTGGCGGTCTCCATCGCGCTTCTGCGGACACTGCCGCCGATCATGCCTGCGAGAAAAAGCATCACGCAGCCGATCAGATGACCCAGCAGGATTGCCGCAAGGCCTTTTGAGAATCCCAGCGGCGCAAGATAAGTTCCGGTCAGGATCTCGGCAATCGAGACAGCTGCGCCGAACCAGATCAGGCCGTTTTCAAAAACAGAGGTGCGTCTTCCTTCCATCTCAGTCCGCCTCCTCTGTATAGATTCCCTGCAGGGCAAATGCATGATTCATCGGTCCTGAACCGCTGCCCAGATCCAGCATGGCGGATAAGGCCCCTGAGATATAATCCTTTGCCCTCCTGACGGATTCCTCAAGGGAGAAGCCTTTTGCCAGATTCGCCGCTATCGCGCTCGACAGTGTACAGCCGGTCCCGTGAGTGTTCGGATTGTCGATCCGTTTCCCTTCAAACCACATCATCTGCCCGTCCGCATAAAGGAGGTCGTTGGCGTCATTGATCATGTGGCCGCCTTTCAGAAGGACCGCGCATCGGTAAGATTCTCCGATCTGAACGGCTGCCATGCACATTTCGTCCTCATTTGTGATGGGCATTCCCGACAGGATTTCCGCCTCGGGGATGTTCGGCGTCACGAGAACTGACAGCGGCAGAAGCTCGTCGATCAGCGTCTGTACGGCGTCCGTCTTCATGAGGGCCGACCCGCTTGTCGCTACCATGACGGGATCCACAACGACGTTCCGCGCCCCGTAATAAGCAAGCCTTTCCGCTATAACACGGATAAGTTCCGAAGAAGAAACCATCCCGATCTTCACCGCATCCGGGACAATGTCCTCAAAAACCATATCGATCTGGTCCTTAAGGAATGCCGGGGATGCCTCCTCG
>CACZTA010000311.1 GCA_902783935.1 uncultured Lachnospiraceae bacterium
CGGTCCGGTGACATGGCGCCGAAGTTCGTGACGACCCAGAAATACGAGTCGTTCGCATGGGAGACCGTCATCGCGCCTGCGCCAATCGCCATGCAGACCAGTGAGATCTGGACCGGCGTCGTAAATCCGAGGACCGGAAGGAGCGGTGCAACAATACCCGCAGTGGTTGTCAGCGCGACAGTGGAAGAGCCCTGTGCGGACTTCAGGATCGCGGAGAGCAGGAACGGGAAGAAGATGCCCATCGCAGACAGCACTTCCGCATGTGAGGAAATATAGTTGACCATATCAGATGCAGCTATGACCTTTCCGAGCACGCCGCCTGCCGCCGTCACAAAGAGGATCGGGCCTACGGTCATCAGGGTATCGTTGCAGATCTTGTAGAAATCGCCCATCTTTCCCGCACCGGCGAGCTGGGCAGCTGCGAAAGCCGTACCGACCGCAAGCGCGATAATCGGCGTTCCGAGGAAAGCGACCAGTTCGGCAAATGTGCCCGTCATGCCTGCCATGGAGAATACTGATGAGAGCGCCATGAGAATGATCGGGACGATAATCGGGGCCAGTGAGGAGATGCCGCTCGGAAGCTTTCCGTATTCCGCAACCAGCTCCTCATAAGTTTTGACGACTTCGGCCTTGTCAACTTCGTCATCGGCTTTCACTTTTTTTCCGATGAATTTCGCATAGATAAACCCTGCGATCAGCGGGAAAACGGAGCACAGGACGCCGAGTCCCATGACGAGAAGCAGGTTGTCGCCGATGCCGAGAGTGGAAGCTGCCGCGATCGGGCCGGGTGTCGGCGGAATAAACACATGTGCGATGTAGAGGCCTGAGGCAAGACCGATGGTCATGGACACGGAGGATTCCCTTGTGCGCTGTACCAGTGCCTTGCGGATAGGATTCAGGATGACAAATCCGGAATCACAGAAAACGGGGATCGAAACCACCCAGCCCATGAGTTCCATGGCGAGAACCGGGTTGCTCTGTCCGACCAGACGGATGACCATGTCGGCAAGCTTCAGTGCTGCGCCGGTCACCTCGAGAATGCTGCCGATCAGGGCGCCGAGGATGATGACGATGCCGATGCTTGAAAATGTCCCGGAAAAGCCGGCGCCGATCACGTTTGCGAGACCGCTGATTTTCGTCCCGTCTTCCAGTGTCCTGTCGACGATCGGGATGCCTGCGATAATGCCCAGAACCAGCGAAATCAGCATGATCGAGACAAACGGATGAATCCTGAATTTGGAAATCATTATGATCATCACGACGATGGCCAGAATGAAAACCAGAATGAGTGGTAAACCTGTCATAGTAGTTCCTCCTTTTGTGAAATGATATTAGGGTGTCGTGTTTCTCTGTGATTGTAATCATAACATAAATATCAGAGGAATTTACGGTCGTACCATATCAACAGAAGGACTATATTTATGTCATTGGCACAAATCCTCGTTATTCAGAAGGACTTCCCTTTTTCGTGCCGTAATCGCCTCTCCTTGCAAGGTACAGATAGAAGCCTCCAAGGAATGCCCGGTCCTTTGACGAGGCAACCGGATCGATCCGTAGAAGCTCCTTCATCAGCCCGTAGCGGTAGACTAACGTGTTTTTATGGATGTACAACAGTGAGGCCGCCTTCGGAAAGTTGAAGTTCGTCTTCAGAAGCGCGCCTGTCAGCTCCATGATCATCGCGCGTTTTTCGCGGGGAAGCATTTTTTCATACAGAAAGTAAATCCGGTGAAGCTCTTTCATCGGAACGGCATCCTCCAGATATTCGCGTATATGATCCTGAAAAAAGGCCGGCAGTTCTCCTGTTTTCCGTCTCTCCAGCCATTTGCAGTGCTGATAGGCGGAGTAATATTCGGGGAAACGGCTCTGAAAGCTGCCGACCGAAATCTGTATGTCTTTTCTGTTCTTTCGTGTCATCTGAAGAAGAGGGTCCAAATACTCCAGTATCAGTTCCCTGTAATCCGTCAAGAGCTGTTCTGGTTCTTTCGGGAGCGTCTTAAAGATCACAAAGTGGTGGGGGCCCGGTGCATAGCTGATATCCTCTCTCGTATGTGCCGTACCTGTCCGGATGGCATCCAGCGCTTTCTCCGTGCCCGCTTCCCTCAGGCGGACCAGGATCGGAATCCGGATCATTTCCTCCGGATAACCCAGCTCGTCTGCCATCTGGCGCAGCTCGTCGGGATCACTGTGCTCTTCCTGTATCAGCAGATGGAGAAAACGCTCCTTCCGGCTCCTGCGGAGACGGAGCTCCTGCTGGCTGCGCTCGTACCTGAGCATCGTCTCCATCGCCATTTTGATCATCAGGGCGACAGAGCGGATTTCTTCGGGATCTCCGGTGACACCGACGACACCCTCACGGATTCCGTTGGCTTCGATGACCATATTGATGCCGGGCAGGAC
>CACZTA010000312.1 GCA_902783935.1 uncultured Lachnospiraceae bacterium
CACCCTTGCGGTCGTACCGTTTGTCCACAGATTCGGAATCCTGAAACGCGGCGGCGTCAATTATCTGCTTGCCTGTGCGCTGAAAACGGGACATGAATACAAAAATGACTGGAGATTCCCGGGTGCATGTTTCGGAGCAGTCCTTCCGACAGACCTTTCTTCCTATAATGATGACAACCCGCTTCCGCTCACGCTGATCGCGGATGAGATGCTTCAGAATCACGGATTCTGCAAGATTAACCGCGGCGGACATGATGCCGCCCTGATCGGCTGTGAAGACGGGACAATCATGATTGAGCCTCCTGCAGTGCTCGGCGCCGACTGGGAAGTAACGGAAATCTGCAGCGTTCCGGCGAGCGATTCCGTCCTGATTGATTTCGACGGGGACGGAAAACTCGAGCTGGGTTCGATCAGCCCGTTCCACGGCAACTCCCTTGTCATTTACCATCTGGATGAATTCGGAAACTATGTTCCTCAGTGGAAGCTTGCCGGACCGGAAGCAGACACGGAAATGCTTCACGCCACATGGGCCTGTGAGATCCAGGGACGTCCCACGTGGATTGTCGGATGGAGAAAGGGCACCCGCAAGACGATCGCCATCACCTGGGATGCCGAGGCAGGGGACTACCGCACGGATCTGATTGATGAAAACACGGGCTGCGCAAATGCGATGCATTTTGTGAACGGGGAAGGAAAAGACGTCATTGTTGCCACGAACCGTGAGATCAGTGAAGTGGCGCTTTACACCGTAACTGATTAAAAGAAAACAAAGGCAGGTGAAAATCTGCTTCCGGAAGCAGGGAGGACACAAATGGAGTATTCACTTGGTCTTTATGAAAAAGCCATACCGGTCGGCCTGAGCTTTTCAAAAATGTTTGATATTACCCGCGAGTGCGGCTTTGACCGGTTCGAGATCAGCATAGACGAGACGGACTGGCGTCAGGAACGCCTGGACTGGTCCGCGGAAAAACAGAGGGAGCTCGCTGTCCTGTCCAGGGCGGCAGATGTTCCGATCCGTACCATGTGCCTGAGCGGACACAGAAAATGGCCTTTCGGTTCTCATGATCCTGCAGTCAGGGAACGGGCGGTTGTCATGATGCGGAAAGCGATCGAATTTTGCGTCAATGCGGGAATTTCGATTATACAGCTTGCCGGTTATGATGTATACTATGAAGAGGGAGACGAAGATACCGTCAGGTGGTTCCTTGAAAACCTGAAGGATGCAGCCGATTATGCGGCGAGATGGGGCGTTGTCCTGGCATTTGAGACGATGGAGACCCCTTTCATGGATACCATGGAAAAAACCATGAAATACGTGGAAGCCGTGAATTCCCCGTGGCTCGGCGTTTATCCGGACATCGGCAACCTCAAAAATGCAGCGGTGCTTTACGGACACGATGTCGTCGAGGATCTGAAACTCGGCACCGGTCATGTATTTGCGATTCATCTGAAGGAGACGAAACCGGGACTGTACCGGGATATGGATTTCGGCGATCCTTCCGGCCACACCGAGTATGTGAGGTGCATAAAAGCCGGGCTTGCGATGGGTGTCAGGACATTTACGGGAGAATTCTGGCATCAGAGCGGAACGGAAAACTACGAGGAGAAGATCAGGGCGGCTGCAGCATTCCTGAGAGACAAGATAGAAACAGCAGGACAGGAAATGGGACTCTGAAAGGCGGATGTCATCCGGAGCGGATGACGGGAAAGGAGAAAACATGCTTGAGGAACTGAAAGTAAAAGTCTATGAGGCTAATATGCTGCTCCCGAAGTACGGGATGGTCACATTCACATGGGGCAATGTCAGCGAAATTGACAGGGAGAGCGGACTCGTTGTCATTAAGCCGAGCGGTGTGGACTATGACATCATGACGCCGGACGACATGGTCGTTGTGGATCTCGACGGAAAGGTTGTGGAAGGAAAGCTTCGTCCTTCATCTGACACACCGACACATGTGGAACTGTACAAAGCATGGGATAAGATCGGAGGCGTCGTCCATACTCACTCTCCGTTCGCGACGAGCTGGGCGCAGGCCGGCCGCAGCATCCCCTGCTACGGAACCACGCATGCGGACTATTACTATGGTGAAGTGCCGTGCCTCAGGTGCCTGACAGCTGAAGAGATCGAAGAAGCTTATGAGGAGAATACCGGCCATCTGATCGTCAATGAATTCGCACGCCTCGGAAAGGATTATGAAGCGGTCCCGGCAGTCCTGTGCAAGAATCACGGACCGTTCACCTGGGGAAAAGACGGCGTCGATGCGGTTCACAGCGCGGTCGTACTTGAAGAAGTCGCAAAGATGGCTCTCCGCACGGAAGCAATCAATGCCCGGGTACAGCCGGCCCCCCAGGAGCTTCAGGATAAGCATTACTTCAGGAAACACGGCGCGAATGCGTATTACGGCCAGGCGTAACAGCCGGAAAGGATGAGTGCATTATGCTCAAATTTGCCCCTTCTATTTTATCGGCGGATTTCCGTATACTGGGAGAACAGATTGAGGAGACCCGCAGAGGCGGTGCGGAATATGTCCATATTGACGTGATGGACGGTAATTTTGTTCCGCAGGTATCATTCGGGGATCCCGTCATCAAGACGATCCGTCCGTGTACGGACCAGGTGTTTGACGTACATCTGATGGTCGTTCATCCCGAACTGTACATCCAGAGGATGGCGGATGCGGGGGCCGATATCATTACGTTCCACATGGAGGCGGCCGAATATCCGGGCGATGTGATCCGGATGATCAGAGATGCAGGGAAAAAGGTTGGCCTGTCAATCAAACCGAGGACACCGGTCGAAGCAGTTATTCCGTATATGAAAGATATTGACATGCTGCTGATCATGACCGTTGAACCGGGTTTCGGCGGACAGAAATACATTCCGGAATCAACTGACCGGATCCGTTCGGCGCTGAAGCTTTTCAGGGAGAACGGCCTTACGACAGATATCGAAGTCGACGGCGGAATTAAACGCGACAATGTCGATGTCGTCCTTGAAGCCGGGGCAAA
>CACZTA010000313.1 GCA_902783935.1 uncultured Lachnospiraceae bacterium
CCGATGATGACCAGTCCGGGCGTCCCCATGACGGAGCGTGCAGAGTTGAAGGTGGGGACGGAAATGACACCGCTCAGGCTGCCAAGGTGGTCGAGGTAATCTCCCCAGGAGACAAACCCGTCGGGGACGGAGGCGACGCTGACGGCCGCCATGGCTGCGTATGAAAATCCGGCAGCGAGCACGGAGGTGAAAATGATCCGCTTTGAGCGTCTGACGGGAAATTTGAAATGCGCGGTATCAAAGGTGATGACTTCGAAACCGACGAACGCCCAGGGGGCGAGGATGATGATGCTGAAAATGCCGTAGGCATTGTTGATCCCCATTGTGCCGAAACTGCTCATAACGCTGCCGGAAAATGCGCGGGGCAGGCAGAAAACGGAAATGATGAGTGTTCCTGCCCAGAGGAGGGCAGCCAGGGTCGTCTGCAGGTACTGAAGGGTCGGCTTGGTGATAACATAGAGGGCCGCTATGAGGACAAGCGCCAGAATCGTGACGCCGACTTCGCCCGCGTAGATCACATTGCCGGCGACCGTGTAGCGGTATCCTTTCTGCAGGGCATTGCCGAATACGATCCTGACGATGATGAGTAAGGCGCTTGCGTTGAGGAATACAACTGTCAGGTAAGAGAGACAGAGGAACCAGGCGGACAGGAATGCGTGGTCCCGTCCGAATGCTTCTTTCGCATAGGAATAAATGCCTCCCGTCCCGGGATTGTGGTTCATGAGGAACGCAAAGTTGCTCCCGATAATCAGGATGATGACCGTGCTGACAACCATGGCGATGACGGTTCCGGCAGGGCCTGCCACCGGGAGGAAGGTCGTTCCGGGCATGACAAAGGCCCCCCATCCGACCATGACGCCGTAAGCCATGCCCCAGACGTCAGCAGGTGAGAGGTAGCGGTCGAGTGCTTTGGATACCATGTGTTCTTTCATGCTTTTAATAAAAATGGCCGGAAAACAGCCGTGTGAAAAACAGGAAACGGATGACAGCGCTCATCCGTTTCCGCAAAACATCATTTTCCTATGGTTTTATTCTTCGGCGGGCGCTTCTTCGGCGGGTGCTGCTTCCTCAGCAGGTGCTTTTTCGGCGGGCGCTTCTTCGGCAGGAGCTTCTTCAGCAGGAACTTCTTCAGCGGGTGCTTCTTCAGCAGCTTTTTCAGAACCTCCGAACTTTTCTTTCAGGGTATTCAGTCCTGCCTTTACCTTGTTTTCGAGGTCATTTTTCTCGATGACGCTCTCGATTTTTTCTTTTGCATCAGCGGCGCCGGCCTTGATCTTTTCATCGATTTTGCTCTCGGCAATCTTTTCCTTCAGGTCGGCAGCACCGGCTTTGATCTTTTCGTCGATTTTGCTCTCGGCAATCTTTTCCTTCAGGTCGGCGGCACCGGTTTTGATTTTCTCGTCGATGTCTGTTTTTTCGAGCACACTGCTGACTTCATTTTTCAAGTTTTCAAAAGTCTCTTTCAGATCCATCATAACCTCCTTCAAGCTGGCGAATGACCTGGCTGCATGCTTATTATAGCACAAGCCGGAGACGCAGGCACGGAAAGTCTCCGATTTTTACAGCTCGCAGGTGCCGACTGTCCTCGGGAACGGGAGGACGTCGCGGATATTCTGCATCCCGGTCAGGTACATGACGCAGCGCTCGAATCCGAGGCCGAAGCCGGCGTGTCTCGTGGAGCCGTATTTTCTGAGATCCAGGTAGAAACTGTACTGGCTGAGGTCCATGCCGAGCTCTTCCATCCTTGCCTTCAGCTTGCCGTAGTCGTCCTCTCTCTGGCTGCCGCCGATGATTTCGCCGATCGCGGGGACCAGGCAGTCCATGGCGGCCACGGTTTTGCCGTCATCGTTCTGCTTCATATAGAAGGCTTTGCAGTCCTTCGGGTAATTGATCACGAAGATCGGTTTTTTGAAGACTTCTTCCGTGAGATAACGCTCATGCTCGGTCTGGAGTTCCTTGCCCCATTCCGGCTTATACTCGAATTTTTTTCCGGACTTCTGAAGAATGTCGATGGCTTCGGTATAGGTGACGCGGCCGAAGTCGGAGGAGGCGACATGGCTGAGGCGCTCAATCAGGCCTTTATCGACGAAGGAATTGAAGAAGTTCAGCTCGTCGGGTGCATTTTCCATCACGAATCTGATGATGTACTTCAGCATGTTCTCCGCCAGATCCATATCGTCTTCTATGTCGGCAAATGCGATCTCGGGTTCGATCATCCAGAATTCCGCCGCGTGCCTGGTCGTGTTGGAATTCTCTGCGCGGAAGGTCGGGCCGAATGTGTAAATATTGCGGAAAGCCTGCGCGAATGTCTCCCCGTTCAGCTGGCCGGAAACCGTGAGGTTCGTGGGCTTGCCGAAGAAGTCTTTCGAATAGTCAATCCCGCCGTCCTCCGTGCGCGGCGGATTGCTGATGTCGAGCGTTGTGACCTGGAACATCTCGCCGGCACCTTCCGCGTCGGAAGCGGTGATGATCGGCGTGTGGACGTAGACGAAGCCCCGCTCCTGGAAAAACTGATGAATGGCATATGCGACAAGCGACCGGACGCGGAAGGTCGCCTGGAAAGTGTTCGTGCGCGTGCGGAGATGCGGGACGGTGCGCAGAAACTCCATCGTATGGCGTTTTTTCTGCATCGGGAAATCAGGCGTCGAAGGTCCTTCTGTTTCCACGGTGTCCGCCTGGATTTCAAACGGCTGTTTTGCGCCCGGCGTCGCAACCAGGGTGCCGGTGACGATGACGGCGGTCCCGACGTTCATATGGGCGGTCTCGCTGAAGTTTGCCATGGTATCGTGGAAGACGACCTGCAGCGTATTAAAGCATGTGCCGTCGTGCAGAACCATAAAACCGAAGGTCTTTGAGTCGCGGATACTGCGGACCCAGCCGCCGACGGTGATTTTCTTATCAATATAGTCTTCTGTATTTTTATAAATTTCTCTCAGTGTAACGAGACTCTGCATAATGTACCTCCGGTCATGTCATTTCTTTCCGGGGGAAGCTGTAAATCCCCCGCCGCCGCGGCATGCGCGGCTGTCTGTGTCATTATAAAACCCGCGGCAGTAAAAGTCCAGTTATGTTCCGCGCAAAGAGCCTTAAGCCGCACCTGTGAATCGTTTTATGGACAGGGGATTGAGGGGCATCTTATAATGGTGCTGAAAACGGACGGGGCGCCTGCCGGGCGGATCCGTGCGGGACAGACTATGGGAGGCGGTGCGGATATGGCTCTTCACTTTTATACTGGCGGCGCGGGGGCCGCGCATACGGCTGAAATGCTGCGGGAGGTCATCCGGCAATCGATGGAGAGGCCGGAGCAGCGCTTTTTTGTGATTGTCCCCGAACAGGCCACGATGGAAATGCAGCGGAGAGTCGTGAGGCTCCACCCGCGGCATGCCGTCCTGAACCTCGAGGTGACGAGCCTCATGCGGCTCGCGTGGCGGGTATTTGAGGAAACCGGGTTCGGAAGGGAGTCGATGCTGGAGGAGATCGGAAAGACTTTCCTCCTGGAAAAAGTGGTGCTCGAACAGAGAGGCAGGCTCCCCGGGCTCGGGAGGCTGCTGACGTCGCCGGCTTATCTGGCGGAGCTGAAATCCCTGCTGTCGGAGCTGATGCTCTATGATGTATCACCGGATGATCTCCTGAATCCGGAGATCCGGGGAGGGAAACTGAAGGCGAGGCTGCAGGAAACAGCGGTGCTCTACCGCGCTTTTCTGGAGAAAATCGAGGGGACGTACCTGACGGCGGAGGAGGTGCCGGACCGGTTCTGCCGCGCTGTTCCGGAGTCCGGACTTCTTGCGGGCAGCGTCCTCGCTTTTGACGGTTTTACGGGGTTTACCCCGGTGCAGTACAGGCTGCTTGAGCAGATGATGGCGGCCGCCCGGGATATGTACGTGACGGTGACGATGGATGAGAAGCAGGGGATTTTCGACAGCTTCAGACAGACGGACCTGTTCGCGCTGAGTATGGAAACGGTCCGGACGCTCATGCGCATTGCGCAGAGGCAGGGTATTTCCGTCGCGGAGCAGAAGCGGTTCGGGCGTGAAGAGGGGGCTGAGGATATCCGCTTTCTTGAACAGCACCTGTTCAGAAGCGGACATGAGGTGTTTCCGAAGCGGGCCGGTTCGATCCGCGTGTGGTCGGGATCAGACCCGAGGGCGGAGACGGAAGCATGTGCTGCGGAGATCTGCCGGCTGGTCAGGGAAGAGGGACTCCGCTACAGGGATATTGCGGTCGTGAGCGGGGACCCGTCAGTCTACGGGGTCTGTCTCTCTGAGATTATGGAGGACTATGAGATCCCCTGTTTCGCGGATGAGAAAAGAAAACTGATCAGGAATCCGTTCATCGAGTTCCTCCGCGCGGCGCTTGAGACCTGTTCGGACCAGTATTCCTTTGACAGTATGTTCCGGATGCTGAAGAGCGGCATGACGGATTTTAATGATGAAGAGATCCGGAATCTGGAGAATTATGCACTCGGCACGGGTTTGAGGGGAAAGAAGCGCTGGCGGGAGCCGCTGACAAGACTCGCACGGGACATGAATCCCGCCGCCCTCCCGAAGCTGGAGCAGCTGCGGCAGAGGGTCTGTGCCCTCATAGACCCGCTCTCGGATGCGCTCGC
>CACZTA010000314.1 GCA_902783935.1 uncultured Lachnospiraceae bacterium
CCTATTATTTCATCAGGACGGTCATCCGGATTTTCACGCAGTCGGATCCCGGCCGGCGCGTGCGCCCGGTCCGGCACAGAGTCAGTTACAATATACCGATGCTTCTCCTGACGGCGGTGAATCTGATCCTGGGACTTCTTTCGATCCCGGTCGTGAAGATGATTCAGCACGGTCTGGATATGTTTCCCTGACAGACAGGGAAGAATAAAGGAGGAAAATGATCATGCTGCCTTGCGGTGCCATTCTGTTCCCGGTAATAGCCGGCATTCTGATTTCCGCAGTCGGGATGGAGGAAAAGGTCAGGACGCGGCTGTATGCGGCAGCGGCAGCCGTGACGGACCTGCTGTGCATCCTGGAGATAAAGAGCGGGGCGTCCGTGACGCCGGTCGTCTTTTCAGAGCGCCTGGAGTTTTCTTTCAGCCCTGACCGGCTGGGAAGCTATGTACTGATCGCGGTCCTGATCCTGTATACGGCGGTGATCATTTATGCGTTCGAGTATATGAAAATGGAAGAGCGGCCGAATCTTTTCTTCGCCTTCCTCTATGTGTCATGGGGCGCCCTGATCGGCGTCTGCCTGTCCGCGAACCTTGTCACGCTGTATTTCTGCTTTGAGGTGCTGACCCTGACGACCGTGCCTCTCGTGCTTCATGAGCGCACGAAGGAGTCGGTGGCCGGTGCCATGAAGTACCTGTTCTACTCGGTCGGCGGCGCACTGCTCGGGCTTCTGGCAGTCTTCTTCGTCTATTTCTATTCGAAGGGAAGTACGGCGTTTGTCAGCGGCGGCTTTCTGGATCCGTCTCTTTACGCCGGCCACGAAGCGGTTCTTAAGGGTGTGCTGTTTGCGGGGATTATCGGTTTCGGCACGAAGGCAGGGCTTTATCCGATGCACGGGTGGCTGCCGTCCGCGCATCCGGTTGCCCCGGCGCCCGCTTCGGCGCTGCTCTCGGGCATTGTCGCAAAAGCAGGTGTCGTCGCAATTATCCGGCTGGTCTTCTTCTCGGCAGGGACGGAGATCCTGAAAGGGACCTGGGTCCAGTACGCGTGGATGTCTCTGACGCTCCTTACGATTTTCATGGGCTCCATGATGGCGTTCAGGGAAAAGATCGTCAAGAAGCGGCTCGCCTATTCCACGATCAGCCAGATTTCCTATATCCTTTTCAGTCTGTCACTCATGAGCGCGGAAGGCCTCCGCGGCGGCCTCCTGCACCTGATGGGCCATGCGGCAGCGAAGGGATGCCTGTTCCTCGTCGCCGGTACGTTCATCTACTGCTTCGGCATTCACGAAGTCACCGAACTGAAAGGAATCGGGAAACGCATGCCCGTCACTATGTGGTGCTTTACGATTGTTTCGCTTTCACTGGTCGGAATTCCCCCGCTCGCCGGGTTCCTGAGTAAATGGGAAATCGCGTCTGCCGCTGTCGGCAGCGGGACGGGCGTGTTTGAAGTGCTCGGGCCTGTCATACTGCTGATCTCGGCGCTCCTGACCGGCGGCTATCTGCTGACGATCGTCGTGGAGGCATTTTTCCCGGGACATGTGGAGGAAGGCAAAGAAGCAGCCGTATACGAAAATGCCGAGCCTTCCCCGCTCATGACGGTGCCGATGGCGGCCCTGGCCGGCGTCACGGTGATCGTCGGCGTTTTCGGCCTGTCCGTACTTGCGGCGTTAGGCCTGTAGGGAAGGAGGGTATTCTATGGATATCCTGATAATGCTTCTCCCTGTTTTGCTGCCGGTTGCCGGCGGCGCGCTCATTCTGGGAATCCCGTTTAAGAGCGAACGCGCGCGGAATATCTACGCGGAAATCGTAGTGTGTGTCACTTCCCTTGCGGCTTTTTGCGTCATTGCATACCATCCGGAAGGAAGGGTCGTCCTGTACAGCATTTCCAAGGGCTTTTCCCTCGCGTTCCGGGTGGACGGGCTCTCGGTGCTGTTTGCCGGCATGGTGTCGTGTATGTGGCCGCTCGTCATGCTCTATGCATTTGAGTATATGCATCACGATAAGAGAGGCGGCGCCTTCTTTGCATTTTTCGTGATGACATTCGGTGTGACGCTCGGCGTCGCGTTCTCGGCAAACCTCACAACCATGTATGTGTTTTATGAGCTGCTCTCACTGGTGACGCTTCCGCTGGTCACGCATTACGGGCATCGCGAGAGCATGTATGCCGGCCGGATTTACGCGGTGTTTACGATCGGCGGCGCGTCGCTGAGCTTTATTGCGGTGATCGCGGCGACGGTTTTCGGGGATGCGGGAACCTTTTCCTACGGCGGCTGTATGAATTCCTTTGTCAGGCCCGGGATCATACAGGCATCTTATCTGCTTGCCTTCCTCGGGTTCGGCACCAAGGCCGCGGTTTTCCCGATCTATTACTGGCTGCCGACTGCCTCTGTCGCACCCACGCCGGTGACCGCCCTCCTGCATGCCGTCGCCGTGGTCAATTCGGGCGTCTTCGCCGTCATGCGGACGACCTGGTATGTCTTCGGGCCGGACGTCCTCGTCGGCACCCCGGCCCAGGAGATCTGTCTCGCTCTGTCCATTTTTACGCTCGTCTTTGCGTCCGTGGTCGCGATTAAGGAGCGGCATTTCAAGAGGCGGCTGGCTTATTCCACTGTCGCCAACCTCTCCTATATGCTTTTCGGCATCGAGCTCATGACCGTCCGGGGATTTACGGGCGGGATGACGCATATGCTGTTTCACGGCATTATGAAAATGCTGCTCTTCCTGTGTGCGGGTGCATTTATGCATCAGGCGGAGAGAAACTACATCTTTGAGATGAACGGGATCGGCAGGAAAATGCCCGTCACGTTCGCGTGCTATACAGTGGGGGCCCTCTCACTGACAGGCATCCCGTTCTTCTGCGGATTCGTGTCAAAGTGGATTCTGATGGAGGCCGGGGCCGGCGCAGGCACGGCGCTCGGCGTTGCCGGGACCTGCGCGCTCATAGCGGCTGCATTCCTGTGTGCCGTGTATTCGCTTTCCGTCAGCGTCAGGGCGTTTTTCCCGATTGCCGGCAGGGAAATGTACAGGAACGGAAAAGACGTAAAAGAAGCCGGCGTCCTGATGCTGATCCCGATCGTCGTGTTTGCCGTCCTGACGGTCGTATTCGGCACCGCACCCGGAACAGTTCTTGATTTTATCGGCAGAATTGCCGCCGGACAGATATAAAGGAGACGACTATGCTGATTGCGTGGATCGTGTTTTTCCCGATCGCCGCCGCATTTGCGGTGTTCCTCGTCGGAAGAAAAAATGAATATGCGCGGGATCTGGCCGGGACGGCAGTCTGTGCCGCCGTCTTCCTTGCGGCGCTGGCGCTGCCAGCGGTGAAGCCTTCGTTTGGGATCGGAGGGATCCTCGTGAGCGGCCTGCATTTCAGAACGGACGGATTCCGGGCGGTTTACGGCATCGTGACAGCTGTCATGTGGCTCTTTACGTCGGTTTTTTCGATTGAATACTTCCGCCATGAGCGGGAAGGGCTGAACCGCTACTGGTTCTTCGTCCTCGTGACGCTGGGCGCGACGGAGGGCGTGATGCTTTCCGCGGATCTGATGACGTCGTTTGCCTTCTTTGAAATGCTCTCGCTGACTTCCTTCACATGGGTCATCCACGAGGAGACGCCGGAGGCGGTCCGCGCCGGTTACACATATCTGTTCATCGCCGTGATCGGCGGCCTCGTCCTGTTCATGGGGCTGCTCCTCCTGAACAGTGCGGCGGGCACGCTGGCTTTCAGCGAATTATCCGAAGCGGTCCGCGCCTCTGACCGGCAGGGGACAATCCTGGCAGCCGGCGTCTGCATCCTGTTCGGCTTCGGCGCAAAAGCCGGCATGTTCCCGGTTCACATCTGGCTCCCGAAGGCGCACCCGGTCGCGCCGTCCCCGGGCTCGGCGCTTCTTTCCGGGATCCTGACGAAAGTCGGCATTTACGGAATCCTGATGACAGCGCTGGAAGCGCTTGCCGAAAATACCGTCTACGGCCGTCTGATCTTCATCCTCGGGCTGGTCACGATGCTGCTCGGCGCCGTACTCGCGCTGTTCTCCGTGAATCTGAAACGGACGCTGGCCTGCTCCTCCATGTCGCAGATCGGGTTTATCCTGAGCGGCATCGGCATGTATGTGCAGCTGACGGCCGGCGGCTTTGAAGAGGGCGCGGAGGTCGCGCTCGCGGGAGCGATGCTTCACATGCTGAACCACTCCATGATCAAGCTGACGCTTTTCATGGCTGCCGGTGTGGTCGTGATGAACCTGCACACGCTTCTTCTGGACGATATCCGGGGATACGGCAGGAACAAGCTCCCGCTTAAAATCGCCTTTGCGCTCGGCGCGCTGGGCATCAGCGGCGTCCCTCTTTTCAACGGGTATATCAGCAAGACGCTGCTTCACGAGGGGATTGTGGAAGGCGCCCACGAGCTCCATGAGATTGCCGCTCAGCTGCATGCTGCGGAATGGGTCTTCCTTTTCTCGGGAGGCCTGACCTTTGCCTATATGCTGAAGCTCTTCATCTGTATTTTCGTAGAGAAAAACAGCTCGGAGGAGAAACAGCGCAGCTATGAGGCAAAACCTGCCTGCATGAATGCGGCGAGTACGGCTGTGATCTGCGGGTCTTCCCTCGTCATGGCAGTGCTCGGACAGCCTGCGGTCATGACGCGGATAGCGGCGTTTATGACGCATAACGAAGAGATCCTGGAGTTCAGGGCATTTACACTTGCCAATCTGAAAGGAGGGGCAATATCGCTCCTGATCGGAGCCGCCGTTTATCTCACGGCCGTCCGGCATGTGCTGTACCGCGGAGGTTCTTATGTGAATCTCTGGCCGGAAAAGCTGGATCTCGAAAATGCAGTCATGCGTCCGCTGCTGACGCGCATTCTCCCGGGATTCTTCGGCAGTATTCTGTCGGTATTCGGCGAGAACCGTCTCCTGCGTCCCGCCGCAAAAGGACTCGTGTTTATCGGCACTTTTGCGGGGAGAGTCCTCTGCGACAGCATGGATGCGCTGGTGGTGCTCATGAAAAAAACCGTTGTGCGGGAGCGGCGCTCTGTTTCGCCGGATATCGGCAAAGTGACCGCCTTCCGGACCGTGCGGGAAGTCACACAGGAAACCGTCGGTTCCGTAAGGGAGAATTTCTCTTTCGCCATGATGATGACTTGTCTCGGGATCCTTATCGTGCTTATGGCGCTGGTGCTGCTGGCGGTTTTCCACATTCGTCTGTAATGAAATTGGAGATATGTGAATGAATAAAGACGGAATCGTATATGTATGCCTGGTGACAGGCGCGGAAGGCGCGGGAAAGACCACCCTTATTGAAAGCATGATGAAAAAAGGGGATGCCGGCAGGATCCTGCATATCAGCACAAACCTGCGCAATCCCGGAAAGCTTGAGGACGACCTGACGTATGCCGCGGAGCAGGGCGAGGCGGATTACATCATGGTCGAAGCGGACGGCAGCTGTGACCAGCAGCAGGCCGTGGAGACCGTCGCGATGGTCTGCGAGATCAATACGGAAGACGGCATCCCGATGAAGCTGGACAATATCGTGGCTGTCGTGGACTGCCCGGCGGCGTCGGCTGCATTCCGCGCGGGACGGCTCATGAACAGGCCGCCCCTTGAGGGCACCGACGCGGAGTACCGGATCATACAGCAGCTGGAGCTGTGCAGTACCGTCGTATTCACAAAGGCGGAGGAGCTGGACGACGAGGAACTGGATGAGCTGATCGCGACAGCGAGGCTGCTGCAGGCGGACGCCGCCATGACCGTGACGGAGGGCGGAGAGACGGATCCTGCGGAAATCCTGATGACCGGACGGTTTGACCGGGATCATATCCTGAGGGGCGCAGGCTGGGTCAATATCCTGCAGAATCCGGATACGGGAGAGGAGGATGAAGAATACGGGCTTACGTCATTCCTCTACGTGAGAAGACAGCCCTTTGACCACGAAAAGCTCGTGGAGATGTGCGACTACTGGCCGCATTCCGTGATCCGCATGAAGGGCATGGTGTGGTACCGGCAGGAGCCGGACATGTCCTATATCCTTGAGCAGGCCGGGCGGCAGATCATAGAATCCCCGTCAGGAAAATTCCTGGCTGCGGCTCCGAAAGAGAAACAGCTGGAACTGCTGATGAAGCACCCGGAGATCCGGAAAATCTGGGACAGTAAATATAAAGACCGGATGATCAAGCTGGCTTTTATCGGAAAAAATACAGACCTTGAGCTTCTTGTCGCGAGGCTCGATGCCTGCCTCGGCGATCTTCCGGACTGAAAAAGGAGAAAAAACCGGTCCCTGCTGCAGGGGACCGGTTCAGCAAACAGATATGTATGAAATCAGCACGGAATTTAAGAAAGCCCGGTTTATCGCGGAAGGAGCCATGACCGCTGCTCTTTATACAGCCGCAACCCTTATGTTTGCGCCGATTTCATTCGGTTATACGGGGATCGACATCCGGCTCGCGGAAGCGCTGACGGTCCTGCCCGTTTTCACGGGGGCGGCAGTTCCGGGCCTGTTTGCCGGTTGTATTCTCGCCAATATCCTCGGAGGCGGCGTGATCTGGGATATTGTTTTCGGGAGCCTTGCAACGCTCATCGGAGCGTATGGCTGCAGGCGCCTCCGCAAAAACAGGTGGCTGGCCCCGCTGCCGACGGTTGCGGCAAATACGGTTATTATCCCGCTTGTGCTGCGTTATGCCGCCGGTCTGGAAATACCGCTCCCTCTGCTGTTCCTGACTGTTGGGGGCGGGGAGTTTTTAAGCGCGTGGATCCTGGGAGAACTGCTCCTTTCTGCCCTTCTGCCTCTGAAGAAAAAGATTTTCGGGTGAACGCAGGGTCCGAAGGTTATCTCCGGATCCTCTTTCGTGAAGACACGATCGCCCGCTCCGGGCAGACGAGGAGACAGAGATGGCACCCGACGCATTTCTTTCCGTCGAGCACAGGCCTTCTGTCTTCTGCCAGGCGGATCGCCTGGTGGCCGCCGTCAGAACAGGAAATCGCGCACCGTCCGCACCGGATGCACCGCTCTCTGCGGAATACCGGGAAAACGACGGTATCCCTCTCAATCACATCTGTTGTGGGGCTGACTGAATCGAGGGCCAGTCCCATGGCATCCTTCACATGATCAAATCCCTTTTCCGCAAGATAATAATTGAGACCGGATTTCAGGTTGTCGATGATCCGGTAGCCGTACTGCATGACAGCGGTTGTTATCTGGACGCTCCCGGAACCGAGCATGATGTATTCAAGTGCGTCCGTCCAGTTTTCGATGCCGCCCATGCCGCTGATGTGCATCCCCGCAAGCTTCGGATTCTGCGCGAGTTCCGTTATGAAGCGGAGCGCGATGGGCCTGACGGCATTTCCGCTGTATCCGCCCACCGCCGACATGCCGTGCACGGACGGGGAGGATACATATGTGTGGCGGTTGACGTCAACGATGCTTTTTATCGTGTTGATCGCAGCCAGTCCGTCTGCGCCGCCCTGGAGCGCTGCTTCCGCGGCGGGACTCATTTCGCCCACGTTCGGCGTGAGCTTGGCGAGGATGGGGATGTCCGTCCCGCGCCTGGCAGCCGCCGTAAACCGCTCAACGAGTACGGGAATCTCCCCGATGGCGGAACCGAGGGATTTGTCTGTCATGTTAGGGCATGAGAAGTTCAGTTCAATCACGTCTGCGCCGGCATCTTTAAAGCTCCGCGCAAGGCTTCCCCATTCCGTATCGTCCTGTCCCATGATGGATGCGATCAGGACTTTTGACGGATAATTCTTTTTCAGCCTCCGGAAGATGTCCATGTTTTCTTCGACGGTATGGTCGGAGAGCTGTTCGATATTCTTAAAGCCGATAATACTGCCGCTGTCCCCGGTGATGGCGGAAAAACGGGGAGAGGCTTCGTGAATGTCAAATGAGCAGATCGTCTTGAAGGACACGCCGGCCCAGCCGGCTTCAAATGCCCTGGCGCACATGTCGTAGGTACTTCCGACGATAGACGAGGAAAGCAGGAACGGGTTTTCCATCGGAATGCCGCAGATGTCCGTCCGGAGGCGGCTCTCGTCTTCCGGGAAGGGAATTTCAAGCTCGGGTTTCACTTCTTCAAAGAGACGCGTCAGCAGGTGCCGGACAGGCACTTCGCCGGGACGCACGCACGCTTTTTCACAGGGAGCGGAGCAGCCCGCGCACGGATTATCCTCCGGAAAACGTGCAGCGGCAGACATCTCGTCGTTGAACCAGATGCTTCTGAGGATGTCTGCCGGATCGAGCGCGGGACAGGCACCTGTGCAGGGAGCATCTTTACACAAAGCGCATTTCAGCATATCTGAGCGGTACAGTTTTCTAATAAACATGAGACGGCACCTCGTAATTAAAGCTTTTATGTTTCGATGCGGATCAAAATCAGAATTCTGTAGATATATTATAAAAGATGTGAGATAAAAAGGAAATAGAACGGAGATAATTATTGCCGGAACAAAGAAAAAGACTGACCCTTTTGTGTGTCAGTCTTTTTCAGCGGAGATGCAGGGATTCGAACCCTGGTGCCGGGTATAAGCCGACAAATGCATTTCGAGTGCACCGCGTTATGGCCACTTCGCTAC
>CACZTA010000315.1 GCA_902783935.1 uncultured Lachnospiraceae bacterium
TACTGCGCGATGATGACCTGTCCCGCCGCGGAAAAGCCGATGGCGAGAAATGTCAGCAGGTTCAGCACTTCGCCGCCGATCGATACGGCCGACATGCCGGCCCCGCCGATAACCTGCCCGACCACGACCATGTCGACGAGATTATAGACTGCCTGCAGTGCGTTGGCGGCAAGCAGAGGGGCTGCAAAAAGAAAAAGCTGTTTTACGACGCTTCCTTCTGTGAGGTCTTTTATAAGAGTCTGTCCGTTTTGTTTATCCATATTTGTATTCCCGTCAGCTGTTTCGCATGATATTCATACTTTAGTATTAATGTAACACAAGTATCCGCTTTTAAGGGAGAGGAACAATTCACAAAATCTCCTCGTTTCTTTTCTCTGTTTCGTGTTACAATCTCAGATGTATCAAATCTGGGATACTGTGTGGTCCGGAGGCAACATATGGTCAGAAAACAAATCATGCTTATCCGTGCCGGTGTTCTGTCGGCTTTTCTTTTTCTTATCGCTGCATTATCCGCCGCGCCCGTCTGTGCGGACCCCCAGGGAATTATCATTCTCGGGGATTCGAGGGCGGAAGAGATGCATATGTTCGTCGGCGATGCGGGCGTCGGCTGGTGCTATAAGGTCGGAATGGGTTATCTCTGGATGATGTCCGAGGGTTTCCCGACAATTGACGGCGATGTCGGGGCCGGCACGGCCGTTGTCATCACGCTCGGCGTGAATGATGTCGTCGACCAGTTCCGCATCCCGCAGTATGCGGCCGCCATCAATGCCAAAGCCGCAGAATGGCGGGCGCGGGGAGCCCAGACATTCTATGTGTCGATCACGCCTGTTGATGACGCGCTCGATCACTATGAGCACAATTCCGACATCGTCTACTGGAACAATACCATCCAGCCGCTTTTGTCCCAGGATGTCGTCTACCTGGATATCTACAGCGCCATCATCGGCAATTTTTCGACTGTCGACGGGCTGCATTATACGGGTCCGACATATGAGAGGATTTTTGACCTGATCATTTCAGGCGTGGAATCCGCAGGCTATTATCCTTATTCGGAAGACGACTATGAAGACGACGGCATGCCGAGGACGACGATGACCGTCGCGGAAACAGAAGGGGCCTGGTCCGGCGCGGAAATGCCCGCCGATGACGCGGTGAGCGGAATATCCGGGACGGAATCCGAAGAGGAAGTGCCGGGCTATACGGGCTGGCAGGCACTTGCAGACAAAACCATCTACTATGTGGACGGAGTACCGGCTTCAGGCCTCATCACCGTGGACGGGGAACTGCATTTCTTTGATGATGACGGTTCCGTGATGACCGGGTGGATCCACAGGGACGGCATGACCTGCGTCGCCGACGAAGAAGGGATCGTCCATACCGGCTGGATATCTGACGGACACTACTGGTATTATGCAGATGAAAGCGGTATACTGGTGAAGGGCTGGTTCAGGAAAGACGGAAAACGCTATCATGCGGATGAGAGCTGCATTATCGAGAGCGGATGGGTGACAGATCCGAATGCGGGAACATTTTACCTCGCATCTGACGGCCATGCGCTGTCCGGGTGGTACGAGATCGAAGGGAAGACCTATTACTTCGACAGCATCGGGTGTATGGTCACCGGACAGAAGGCCATCGGAGACGGAGAGTACCTGTTCGCTGACAGCGGGGAGCTTGTCCGCACCGTCAGCGGGCCCGCGCCGGAAGTTCTGAAAGCAGAATAAAGCCGGCGATGAGGGGTGTGTTTTAAGAGGGGATTTATTTTAAGAAGGGTTTATTAAGGGGAGCTTTTTACAAATGAAAAAATCGCGCAAGGGCAGAAAAGCCGGCGTTTATCTTGCGATCGGTATCAGTCTTGCCGCCGCGGCAGGCGGCGTCTACTGGTACGGCTATCAGAAACTGGACGGTGTCTTTCTCCCGAACACGACTGTCAACGGCATGGATGTGAGTCTCATGACGCCGGATGAAGTTCGGGAGACAGTGGAACAGACGGATGCCGATAAGGTGCTGACACTGACAACGAAAGAGGGAAATACCGAGACAATTGCCTACCGGGACCTGGATTATAAACACATCTGGGCAGTTTCCGCCGAAGACCTGCAGGCATCTCAGGATCACAGGCTGTGGCCGCTCAGCCGTTTCCGTCCCGCAGAGCTTACGACCGGGGAAGGGTACACATTCAGTGAAGAAAAACTGCTGGGTGCCGTTAAGGAACTGAACTGTATTTCCGGCGGGGGGATTACTGATCCGCGGGATGCCTCCATCGTCTGCAAAAAGAAAAAACAGGAATATGTCATCGTCCCTTCTGTTGACGGCAACCGGCTCGATGAATCAGCCGTTATCACGGCCGTCAGGGATGCGGTTGACACCGGGCAGACTTCGGTCGACCTGAAAGGACAGGGGTGCTATAAAAGAGCCCTCGTTCACACAAAGGACGCCTCAATCCAGGATGTATTTAACAGAATCAACAGCATCCAGAACGCCGTCATCACCCTGGATCTCTACGGATCCAGCATCGAATTGACAAAGAAGGACTTCTTTGACTGGCTTCAGTTTGACGCCGCATCCGGCACGGTCACGCTTTCTGATGAAAAGCTTTCCGCGTATGTCGACCAGATGGCACAGAAATACGATACCTATATGAGGCCGCGTTCCTTTACCACGACTTACGGGGATACGATCACGGTCGGCGGTGGCGAATACGACACGTACGGGTTCATCCTTGAGCCGCACGATACGCGCCTGGCACTGAAGGAAGCTATTCTGAGCGGAAAATCACAGGAAATTGAAACCGTCTGGGAGCGGACCGGCAGGCGGATCACACCTGACGGGAATGACATCGGCTCCACCTATATCGAGATCAGTATCGACCAGCAGCATATGTGGTATTATGAGGACGGTGAAATCCTGGTCTCGACAGACGTCGTCACCGGCATGATGACGCCGGAGAGGCGTTCCCCGACAGGCGTCCTCTATGTAATCGGCAAACTGACTGATTATACGATGTACGGCAGCTACGGCTCGTCATTTGTCAATTATGCGATCATGCTCAATGAAGACGGCGTTTATATCCACGACGCCTCCTGGCGCTCTTCATTCGGCGGCTCAATCTATTACTACAGCGGGAGCCACGGCTGCATCAATACGCCGTACTCGCAGGTCGAGCAGCTCTATGACCTGATTCAGGACGGGACGCCCGTGATCATCTACGACCGCAACGAAATGTGAAGATTGTTCAAAGTTTATTCAAAATATCTGCATAGATTCGATCAGATCTATGATGCTATACTGCTGTTATAAGGGATAATCGTGATTAGAGGAAAGCACAACCCGCATCTACCCGGGAAAGGGGCATACAGCAGTGAGTGAAGACAGACAGCTTGAGATTGCAGTGAAAATTGCTGAAGAGAAGCACGCAGGGCAGGTGGATAAACAAGGTGTGGATTATATTTATCATCCGATCCGGGTGATGAATTCGCTTCGCGGCGGCCTTAAGATCGCGGGCATCCTTCATGATATCATCGAAGATACGGATACGACGGCGGAAGATCTTCTGGAAGCCGGCATAGACAAGCGGTACGTCGATATCGTGGAGTGCCTCACCAGAAAACCTGATACTTCCTACTTCGACTATATCCTCAGAATCCGTGAAAATCCGGACGCGGTCAAGGTAAAGCTCGCCGATCTTCACGACAACCTGAGAGACGGCTGTCCGGAGAGCCTGCAGGCCAGATACCTCACGGCAGTCGACCTGCTTGAGACAGATTCAGCAAAATAAAAAGAACCCCGGATCAGGGTTCTTTTTTTTTGCTTATTATGCGGACGGCTGTTCCCCGATTGTATTCAGGTCGACATAAAATTGTTCTGTCTCCTCCGGAACGGGATATACGCGCACAGGCTTCCCGATAATGTCTTTTCCCGGATATTTCCTGACTGCTTCACTTGAAAATGTGGCGCTCTTTCCGGACACGGGATCCGTATACCTGCAGACGACATGATAGCCTTCTTCTCCGCCTGACAGGCGGAGGCTTCTCGAAATCCCGATGATCTCGGCTGTCAGGTAGCCTTCGGGAGGCACCTCCGGAATAAATGTATCCGCGCGGCTGCGGACAGCAGAGGTTTCTTCCTTCGCTTTTTTCATAAGGGAAACCGAATGGAAGAGCAGCGCGCCGCCGGCTGCCGCGAGGAGGACCGCTCCGGTCAGAACTGCCGGGCTGACCGGTCTCCCGACGAGGCCGCTTCCTTCCTGCAGGTTTCTGACCAGCAGGAACAGGCCGCATATGACGGCAGCGGCTCCGGTTATAAGGCCTGCTGTCACAGTATTATTCTGTTTCATAAGCTGAATCCTTTCGTTTCCTGTCTTCACGCCGGGGCTTCTTCCCTTTGCTTACAGGACAAGTTTATAGTAAGATGGTATCGGAGAAAAATCAATACGATTCCTTGCGCGGAAATGATATGTCATGAAAGCCGTTAATCTTTATGCGCTGACCAGGGTGCGCAGCTGCGAAATGATGTCCGGGCTTCTCCAGGTGATGAGCGGCCGGACTTACCAGGGCCCCGTGAGTCCTCACGAGGCCGCTTCGCTGTGCGCGCTGACTGACAGGCTTGTCAGGCATTTTAAAGAAAACGGGTCCCGCATACCGGACGCTTCGTGGCTGAATTACCTGGACGGTTTTTATTTTTCTTTTATTATCGACCATATCGGAAAAGAATTTGACCTCCTGAAGCTGTCCGCAGACATGGACTGCATCCTGAATATCGAGCTCAAAAGCGAGGACGTGGGAGAGGAGAGGATCCGGCGCCAGCTTGCGCAGAACCGGTATTATCTGTCGCACATTTCAAATACGATTTATTCTTTTACCTACGTGATGGAGACGGATGCGCTCTACCAGCTGAATGACAGAGGCTACCTGAAAACCGTCACGGCCGGCGACCTGGCAGCGGTCCTCATGAGGCATGCCCTGCAGAATTTCGTCAGCGAGAACCTGGGGAGCCGTTTCCGGGCATCCGACTACCTGATTTCCCCTGTCAGTGTCCCGGATAAATTCCTCAGCAGGCAGTATTTTCTGACAAACCAGCAGGCGGAATTCAGGAAACAGATTCTCCGCATATTCCAGGACTATATCTCGGATGCGGACAGAGCCGGAGAAGTCCCTGTCGTCCTCATCCGCGGAATTGCCGGAACCGGGAAAACCCTCCTTCTTTACGATATCGCGATGGCGCTTTCGGAGAAGCGCCGGGTCCTGCTGCTCCACGCAGGGCCGCTGCGAAGCGGGCATCTCATCATCAATGAGAGGCTGCGGAAAGTCATGATCCGTTCGGCTCTGTGTCCGGAGACCTTTCCTGACCCGGGAACTGTCTCCTGCCTGCTGATTGACGAGGCAAACCGGCTTCCCTGTGAGGTGCTGACGGCATTGCTGGACTATGCGTCCGGAACCGGGATACCCGTCATCGCGGCCTGTGACCCGCACAGCCTTCTCACCGGGCACAGACCCGCACCGATGGCCGACGAGCTCCTGAAAAGCCGTCAGACGGCTTCTTTCGA
>CACZTA010000316.1 GCA_902783935.1 uncultured Lachnospiraceae bacterium
CTGGAAGAGGACCGGAAGATTTTCGCAGAAGGGAGAGTCTCTGCCGAAGACGACAAACCGAGCAAACTGATCTGTGAGAAAATCTGTGATTTTGATGAGGTGCCCCGCGAGCTGTGGATTGCATTTCCGGACAGGGACGCCTATCAGGAAGCCGCACCCGGGCTGAGGGCCATTCTCGCCGAATCGGAAGGGACCGACCGGGTATTCGTGTATCTGCGGGATACGAAACGATTCAGGAAACTGACCGGAGAGGAGGGCATCCGGATTTCAGAAGAAACAAAACAGGCCTTTGAACAGATGTACGGAGAGGAAAATGTGACAGTGAGGGCCGCCAGACTGTAAGAGGAGGAAGCATGCACAGAGCCTTGAGAATAACCGCATTTATTATTCTGTCGGTGCTGGTTATCAATCTGGCCGGGAGACCGCTTTATGCTGCCGATTCGTGGGCGGAGTATCCGGAAGAACCTGTGTGGACAGAGGAAGAAGACACATGGGATGACCCGGAGTATGATGATTATGATGAAGCGGAGGAAGACCCGGTATACGGAGTGCCCGGTGAAGAAGACCCTGTCTGTGATTCCGGGCCGGAAGAGATGCCGGATGAATATGCAGACATGACGCCCGGAGCAGAGGGCGGTCCGGCTGCGGAGGAACAGGACGCGGATGCAGATTCGGAGACAGCGGAACCGCCCGCCGTTTATGAGCTGCCGGAGGTCCTGACAGAAGAAGCCGAAACAGAAGAAATCACGGTCCTGCCCGACAGGCAGGAGGCTGATAACGAAGAGCTGTTTGAAAAGCTGGCGGAAGAAGAACTGTACGGAAATGCAGGCGTTTCTCCCGAACCGGAAATGCAGGCAGACAGTATGACCGTATCCGTGAAGCGGGCGCTGTCGGCGCAGCAGGGGCTGGACCCGGACGGGCAGCGGATCTACGAACTGGTCGTGCCGGGGCTTCAGGAAATCGCTGCCGGTGAGAGAAGTCTCGCAATCTTCGACGTCACGGATAAAGACCGTGGGCTGACAGAGATGACCCTGACAGAGGAAGAGCTCGGGGTTCCGGTTGCCATAGAGGGAGAAGACGGCGGGCTCGTCATCAATCCGGAAGCAAAGGAAATCCTCAAGAAGACCTATGAGCCGGTCTATAAGTTTGATCTGAAGGCGGTGCTCAGGGCATGGCTCTCTGAACTGCCGTACGAACTGTACTGGTTTGACAAGACGACAGGCCTGAAGGGCGAACGCTCGATGGTCTACAGGGCAGGCGGTCCGGATCCTGAAACGGGCAGCTTTACGACGCTGACGATTGCAAACGGTCTGTATAAACTGAAATTCCGGGTGGCGGAAGAATACAGCGACAGTACGGCTGAGGATCCGGCGTACACGGTTGACCAGTCTTCGAGAGAGGCACTTGATCAGGCCAAGGCCCGTATTCAGTCAGTTGTGGACGCTTATGCCGCCTGCGGGGATTATGAAAAGCTGGACGGCTACCGTCAGGAAATCTGCAGCCTGGTTTCCTATAACAGCAGTGCAGCCGCTGACCCTGACGTCCAATACGGAAATGCCTTTCAGCTGATCTGGGTGTTTGACGGCGATGACACCACGAATGTCGTCTGCGAGGGATATGCAAAAGCATTCCAGTATCTCTTTCAGCGGTCTGAGTTTGAAAGTCCGCTCACAGAGGTAAAGACCGTCAACGGAAAAACAGGACGTGCGGGCGGGGTCATGACGAACCACATGTGGAATGTCGTGACGATGGAGGACGGCCGGAATTATCTGGCGGACATCACAAACTGTGATACGGGGATGTCCGGCGAGGACCGCCTCCTGTTTCTGTGCGGCGGCGAGGGAAGTCCTTCGGAAGGATACACCTGTGGGACAAAGAACGGGAATAAGCTGTATGTTCCTGACGAATACAGTCTGAAGCTGTTCGGAGATGACGGACTGGTCATTCCGTCGTTTTCTTACATACACGACCACATTTCAAAGACCGTCCCGGGATCTCCCGCGACGTGCGAGGCAGCGGGAGCGACAGACGGGGCAGTGTGTGAACTGTGCGAAAGGATCCTGACGCCGCAGGAGGACATCCCGGCAAAAGGACATACCTGGGGAGAATGGACCGTCAAAACGCCTGCGACCGTCAAAAATGCCGAGGTGCAGCAGCGGAGCTGTTCTGTATGCAATCAGACAGAGACAAAAACGGTCGGAACGAAACTGCCGGCAGCGGGACTCGTCACCGACAAAACGTCGGTTGCCGCCGTGCAGCAGGCAATTCTGGCCGGAAGCACCCTGGGCAATGTCACTTACGTCAGGCTGCAGGCCAGAGCCGTCAATGCCGGCAAGTATGCGGTCCGCCTCGAATGGAATAAGGTCAGCGGCGCAGCCGGTTATATCATTTACGGCTCAAAATGCGGGTACAATATCAAGCGGATCGGAACGACTGCAAATACGTACAGCATACGGGACAAACTCACGGCGGGCAGTTATTATCAGTACCGGGTCGTCGCATACGGGCTGAATGCAAACGGAACCCAGCGGGCGCTGACGACGTCGGCTGTCGTCTATGAGGCGACCAAGGGCGGGTCGGTCACAAATCCGGGCAGCGTCACTGTCAGTAAGACGTCCCTGTCGCTGAAGGCGGGGAAGACCGCAGCTCTGAAGGCCACTGTAAAAGCGGTGTCGGCAGCGCTTAAACTTAAGCAGATCCGGGCAGTGAGGTTTGTTTCATCCGATCCCTCCGTGGCGAAAGTCACGGTGTCCGGACAGGTGACGGCCGTAAAGAAGGGATCCTGCGTGATTTATGCTTATGCGCAGAACGGGATCGCTGCCAAAGTGAGCGTGAAAGTGTCATAAACCCTGTGTTGAAGATTGAAAAAAAGATGTGTATGACATAAAATGGTTTTAACGGTTTTCTATTAAAAAAGTGACACTCCACCCCGAGGAGGTAATGGAATGGCAGGAAAAAAGATCAAAACGATCGGCGTTCTGACAAGCGGCGGCGATGCACCGGGCATGAATGCGGCAATCCGTGCCGTCGTGAGACGCGCACTCGGCAAAGGCCTGAAGGTTTACGGTATTTACAGGGGCTATGACGGTCTGATGGATGAAGACCTGAAAGAGATGCAGGCACAGGACGTCTCCGATATTATCCAGAAGGGCGGAACAATCCTGTATACTGCCAGATGTGCAGAGATGCGCACGGAAGAAGGACAGATCCGCGCGGCCGAGACCTGCCGGAAGTACGGCATCGAGGGTCTGGTCGTTATCGGCGGAGACGGCTCTTACAGAGGCGCCCAGTGCCTGGCACATCAGGGTATTAATGTTATCGGCCTTCCCGGAACGATCGACCTGGATATTTCCTGCACAGAGTACACGATCGGGTTCGATACATCAGTCAATACCGCGATGGAAGCCATTGACAAGGTCCGCGACACATCGACCTCCCATGAGCGCTGTTCCATTATCGAAGTCATGGGCAGACATGCCGGGTATCTGGCCATGTGGTGCGGCATTGCAAACGGTGCCGAAGAAATCCTGATTCCGGAGCGCTATGATTACGATGAGCAGAAAATCATCGACAATATCATCGATTCCAGGCGCCGCGGAAAGAAGCACCATATTATTGTCAATGCAGAAGGCGTCGGCCACTCCGCCTCCATGGCGAGACGGATCGAGGCGGCAACGGGCGTTGAGACCCGCGCAACGATTCTCGGACACATGCAGCGCGGCGGCAACCCGACAGCGAAGGACAGAGTCTATGCGTCCATCATGGGCTGCATTGCTGTAGACCTCCTGCTTGAAGGCAAGAGCGAGCGCGTGGTCGGCTATAAAAACGGAAAATTCCAGGACTTCAATATTGATGAAGCGCTGGCGATGGTCAAGGGGATCGACGATTATCAGTTCGAAGTGGCGACTGCGATGTCCGGCGGCTATACAAAAGACGGTGCAAAGAAGGTTCTGGAGGACGAGGAACTGTAAAGGCTCGGTAGATATGCTGTCATTTAAAGACATAAAATTTCTGATGAAGAATAAAAAGGCCCGCGATATGCAGGGCCTTTTTGTGGCGGAAGGGCCAAGACTTTTCCGGGAGGCGCCGAAGGAGGATGTTGTCCAGGTGCTGGTCTCAAAACGTTTCGGGGCGGAGCACCCGGAATACCTGCAGGGCCTGGCAGCGGGGACAGAAGTCGTGACGGATATAGATGAAGGCCGTTTTGCGTCCCTGTCCGATACACGGACGCCGCAGGGGATCATCGCGATCGTGAAAAAGCCGGTCTTTTCAATCGACAATGTGCTCGGGGGCGCCTGCCCGCTGCTCGTACTTCTTGAAAATGTGCAGGATCCCGGCAATGCCGGAACTGTCCTCCGGACAGGAGAGGCAGCCGGTGTTACGGCGGTGTTCCTGACAGAAGGATCCGCTGATCTGTACAGCCCGAAGACCGTGAGGGCGACGATGGGCTCAATCTACAGGGTTCCGCACTTCTATGTACCGGATGCGGCTGCATTTCTGAAAGAGATGAAAGGCCGGGGGATTGCGTCTTATGCGGCGCACCTGCGCGGCACGTCGGAATATACGGACTGCAGTTACCGGGGCGGCAGCCTCTTTGTGATCGGAAATGAAGGAAACGGCATCACGGAAGAGACGGCCGCTGCCTGCTCGTCGCTCATCCGGATCCCGATGATGGGCCGGGTCGAATCGCTGAATGCCGCGATGGCTGCGTGCGTCCTGATGTTTGAGGCGCAGCGGCAGAGAAGATCGCAGGGGTAAGGCCGGGAGGGTCTGGTTATCCTTGACATACTAAGGGTGCAAATTTATAATGTATAGCACTGGCGCGGCGACAGCGGGGTCGCCGCGCAGCTTTATTCTAGAGGGAACGCTGACCGGTTTCATGAGAGGTGTGCGGAAGGAGTGCAGGAATGGCAGAAAAGAAAAATATCCTGACCAGATCAGGTTTAAAGAAGCTTGAGGACGAGCTGAATGATCTGAAGGTCAATAAACGAAGCGAAATATCCAAAAAAATCGGGGAAGCCCGTGAACAGGGCGACCTCTCCGAAAACGCCGAATACGATGCCGCGAAGGATGAGCAGAGAGACATCGAGGCGCGGATCGAGGAGATCGAAGAGATCCTCAAAAATGCGGAAGTGGTGGACGAAGACGAAGCCAGCACGGATACAGTCAACATCGGATGCCGCGTAAGGGTCCATGACATGACCTATAACGAGGACCTCGATTTCATGATCGTCGGCTCCATGGAAGCAAACTCTCTGAGCGGAAAGATCTCAAACGAGTCCCCGGTCGGACGGGCCCTGATCGGCCAGTGCGTCGGAGATGTCGTGGCAGTCGAGATAGGCGATGAGATGGAATCCTATAAAATCCTTGAGATAACAAGGAACGCATAAGATAAGAACAGAAGGGACAGGAAAATGCCGGGAAGACCACAGGAGAACAGACCTCAGGATGTCAACCAGCTGCGCAAGGTGCGCCGCGAGAAGCTGGCGGAACTCATCGCAGCCGGTGAGAACCCGTATGAGGTCGTGACATATGACCAGACGGAACACAGTGCGCAGATCCGGGATAACTATGCAGACTATGAAGGCCGCGACGTATCAGTGGCCGGAAGACTCATGTCCAAACGCGTCATGGGCAAAGCGAGTTTCGCCCATGTACAGGACCGCGACGGTCAGATCCAGTTCTACGCATCCCGTGATGATCTCGGAGAAGAAGCTTATAAGAAGTTTAAGAGACTGGACATCGGCGACATTATCGGTGTGAAGGGCAAAGTCTTTACGACGAAGATGGGAGAAATCTCGATTCATGCCGAATCGGTCACGCTGCTCAGCAAGTCGCTGCAGGTGCTGCCGGAGAAGTTCCACGGCCTGACGGATACGGATATCCGCTACAGACAGCGCTACGTGGATCTGATTATGAATCCGGAAGTCAGAACCGTCTTTATCAAGCGGTCAAAGATCATCAGCGCGATCAGACGGTATCTTGACGAGCGCGGCTTCATGGAAGTCGAGACGCCGATGCTCGTGGAGAATGCAGGCGGCGCGTCTGCGCGTCCCTTCGTCACGCATTTCAATGCGCTGGATGAGGACAAGAAGCTTCGCATTTCCCTTGAGCTGTATCTGAAGCGCCTGATCGTCGGCGGGCTTGAGCGCGTCTATGAGATCGGACGGGTCTTCCGCAATGAAGGCCTCGATATCAAGCACAATCCGGAATTCACCCTGATGGAACTTTATCAGGCGTATACTGACTATAACGGCATGATGGATCTGACGGAAGACATGTTCCGCACCATCGCGCAGGAAGTCAACGGGACGATGAAGATCAGCTACAAGGGTGTGGAGATGGATCTCGAAAAGCCGTTCCGCCGGATGACGATGACAGAAGCGGTCAAAGAATTCAGCGGCGTCGATTTTGATGAGATCCATACGCTCGAAGAAGCCCGCGCGATCGCAAAAGAGAAGCACGTGGAGTTCGAAGACCGTCACCAGATCGGCGATATCCTGGCTGCATTCTTTGATGCGTTTGCCGAAGAGCATCTCATTCAGCCGACCTTTATCATGGGCCATCCGATTGAGATCAGCCCGCTCGTGAAGAAGGATCCGGAGCATCCGGGCAAAGTGCTCCGCTTTGAGCTGTTCATGAACAGCTGGGAGATGTGCAACGCCTATTCCGAGCTGAATGACCCGATCGACCAGCGCGAGCGTTTCCGTGCGCAGGAAGAGCAGCTGGCGAAGGGCGACGAAGAGGCCCAGACGACAGATGAGGATTTCCTGAATGCGCTGGAGATCGGCATGGCGCCGACGGGCGGCATCGGGTACGGCATTGACCGGCTGGTGATGCTGCTGACCGGGGCGGAGGCGATCAGGGACGTTCTGTTATTCCCGAC
>CACZTA010000317.1 GCA_902783935.1 uncultured Lachnospiraceae bacterium
GATCCGTGAAAATGCCCGCCGCGTCTGCGAGGCTTTTTCCTGGAATCCCGGCTTCCGGGAGTATTTTGCCGTGAAGGCGGAGCCGAATCCCGTGATCCTGTCGATCCTCAAAGAGGAAGGCTGCGGCTGCGATTGCTCGTCCCTGACGGAGCTGATGATGGCAAAAGCTATCGGAAACGGCGGAGAAATGACCATGTTCTCCTCTAACGACACCCCTGACGAGGAGTACCGCTACGCCTACGATATGGGCGCCATCATCAATCTGGACGACATCACCATGATCGAATCCTTCGCAAAGTCTGTCGGGACCTTCCCGAAGACCATGTGCTGCCGCTTCAATCCGGGCGGCGTATTCAAGGTTTCCAACGGCATCATGGACACTCCCGGCGAAGCAAAATACGGCATGACAAACGAGCAGATCTTCAAGGCATTCCGCATTCTGAAGGAGAACGGGGTGGAGGATTTCGGCATCCACTCCTTCCTGGTGTCCAATGCGGTGACCAATGAATACTATCCGATGCTCGCGAAGCTCCTCTTTGAGCTTGCGGTCGCGCTCAGGGACGACGTCGGCTGCCATATTTCCTTCATCAATCTGTCCGGCGGCATCGGCATTCCCTACCGTCCCGGAGATGTGGAAAATGATATCTTCGCGATCGGAGAGGGCGTCCGTAAAGTCTACGAGGAGATCCTCGTTCCCGCAGGCATGGGCGACGTGGCGATCTACACCGAGATGGGCCGCTTTATGACGGGCCCTTACGGCGCGCTGATCACCACCGCGATCCACGAGAAGAACATCATGAAGAACTACATCGGTGTGGACGCCTGCGCCTGCAACCTGATGCGTCCGGCCATGTACGGAGCCTATCACCACATCACGGTCATGGGCAAGGAAAATGCGCCGCTCACCAATATCTACGATATTTCCGGCTCTCTGTGCGAGAATAACGACAAGTTCGCGATCGACCGCATGCTGCCGAAGATCGATATGGGCGACCGGCTCTACATTCACGACACCGGCGCGCACGGGTTCGCAATGGGCTACAACTACAACGGCAAGCTCCGCTCCGCGGAAGTGCTGCTGAAAGAGGACGGCTCCTTCGAGCTGATCCGCCGGGCCGAGCGTCCTTCTGATTATTTTGCAACCTTCTCGGATCTGCCGGTTTACAAGACCCTGCTTTCGGAAGTATGATAATTACAGCGCCAAAAGTCTTGACACGCGGAATGTAAACATTCCGTCGGGGAAAAGACTTTATGGCGCGCCCGCGCATGAGCAAGAAGCGGCGCTTTAGCGCCGCGGGAATGCGAATGAGCGGAGGCTTGCGGGAGTGCATGTGCACGAAGCAAGCCGTAATTAGTAAACGATTTGTCAAAACAGCGCAAATGCCTGATGTGGACTTTTCACTGAAATTGGTGTACGATAAATGAGTACACCTTTCCGCCGGCGTGTCGGAATTGGCAGACGAGACAGACTCAAAATCTGTTATCCGCAAGGATGTGTGGGTTCGATCCCCACCGCCGGCATTTCTCATGATTCAGAAGGAAACCACATCGTGGTTTCCTTCTTTTTGTAAGGAAAACGGTTACAAAAAGCTTCACAAGTATGCACAGGCGCGGAACCTGTGCGGAAAGGAGGGCCAAAGGATGCCTGCCAGAAAGTATGCCGGAATCTATGAGAATCTCAGAATGAGGATCGTGAGCGGAGAGTTTCCGCTTCAGACAACGCTTCCTTCGGAATATGCGCTGACCGCAGAATTTTCCTGTTCGCGGAACACGGTGCGCCGGGCGATCGCCAGGCTTGCGGAAGAGGGATACGTCCAGAGCGTCCACGGCAAGGGCGTGGTCGTGCTGTATTCCAGAGGACAGAAGCGCCTTAGTACCACGCGTCTTTTGTCCTTCCGGGAATCAGCGGAGCTTCTCCATATTCCCTACCGCACGGAAGTCATCCGTTTTGACTGCTTCTGCATCGGGGAAGAGGACGCGGTCCTGACCGGCTTTCCCGTGGGTTCGGAGATCTTTAAGATCAGCCGGATCCGCTATGTGAACGGGGAGGCGCTGTGCGTCGAGCACAACGGCTTCTTAAAGAGCGTGGTCGGAGACCTTACCCGGGAGATCGCGGAGCAGTCGGTCTACGACTATATCGAGAAGGTCACCGGAGAGACCATCGTGACGAACCGCCGGAAGTTTACCGTGGAACTGGCGGACGAAACGGACCGGAGATATCTTGATCTCGGTGCGTACAACTGCGTCGCCATGGTCAGCGCGCATACCTATAATGCAGACGGAGTGATGTTCGAGTACTCTGAGATCCGCTACCGGCCGGACAAATTCGAATTTTCGACGGGAGCCAGAAGGCAGAAGAACTGAAGATCGCGAAGGGAGCGCTTTTTTATGAAATCCAATCTGACCTGCAGGGAAGCCCAGCTTCTGATCCAGCCCTATATCGACAAGGAGCTGGACGACAGAAGCTGCGCGGACCTTCTTGAGCATATCCGGACCTGTCCGGGATGCTACGAGGAGCTGGAGACGACTTTTATTATTTTCTATGCGCTGAAATACCTGGACAATGACAAGAACAGCTCCTACAATATACGCAGGATTTTCCAGAATCATATCCGCAGGAACGAGCAGCAGCTCCGGCGGAGGAGCATCACAAGGATCTTTTATTATCTGCTCCTCTTCGTGACGGAGCTGCTGCTCCTTCTCACGGCAGCTTCCCGCTTTCTTCCGGGCTTTCTGCCGTTTCTCTGACCGTTTCTTCATAAAAGAGAGATCCGTTCATTTACTGACTATATCCGTTAAGGAGGCAACCATGCCTGAAAAACTGCTGCTGATCGACGGCCATTCCCTCATGTTCCGTGCCTTTTACGGCATGCCGCTCTCCATGACCGGACCCGGAGGCGTGCATACGAACGCCCTGTACGGATTTCTGGCGGTCCTCAATAAGATGCTGGAGGAAGAAAAACCGGACTATCTGGCCGTCGCCTTCGATCTTCCGGAGCCAACCTTCCGCCACCAGATGTATCCGGAGTACAAGGGGAACCGGAGCGCTGCCCCGGATGAATTTCACGAGCAGATGCCGCTGATCAA
>CACZTA010000318.1 GCA_902783935.1 uncultured Lachnospiraceae bacterium
ACGAGTTCCTCTGTTGTCACGGCCCTGAACAGCGACCAGTATCACGAAAAGATGCTGGAGATCAACAGGGTTAAATTCGAAGAGGAAGCGAAGACGCTGGCGCAGCTGGAACATCTGCCGGGTATCGTAGGTGTATTTGAGTATTTCAAGGAGAACAATACTTCTTATATTGTTCTTGAATATCTGGACGGGGTCACGCTGAAGGAGCAGGTCAGGCGGCAGGGCGGACGCATTCCTTTCCCGAGAGTCATGGAGAGGCTGCAGCCGGTCATGAATTCCCTCGCGGTCCTGCATGACAGGAAACTGCTGCACAGGGACATCAGTCCGGATAATATCATGGTCATGAAGGACGGCGGGATGACGCTGTTTGATTTCGGCGGGGCCAAACAGCTCCGTGAAAATGAAGAGCAGCACAGCATCATGGTCATGAAGAAGGCGGGTTATACGCCGATCGAGCAGTATTCCAACAGGGAACAGGGTCCCTGGACAGATGAATATGCGCTTGCCGCGACGATGTATTACTGTATTACAGGCATCGTCCCCGTTGAATCAATCGAGCGGAACTTTGAGAAGGACATGCTGAAACGCCCGTCGGAACTTGGGGTGGATATTCCGCCCGGACAGGAAGCCGTTCTCATGAAAGCCATGTCCATCCGTCCCGAGGACCGCTTCCCGGATGTGCGTGAATTCCAGCGGGCGCTGTTAACCGGGGTGCTGCAGGAGCCGCCGAAGAAGCATGTTTCGGAGACGAGGCGTCCCATAGAGCCGCCTCCGGCGGAGGAGGAAGAGGGCGGCCTGTCCGCCAAAACAAGTATCCTTCTGATTATTCTGGGTCTGGCAGCCGGAGTCCTGATCGCCGCCATGATTACCCTGTTTTTAAGCGGGGGTACGGGGGCCATCGGGAAGAAGAAAGACTCTGCGCCGGAAAAGCCGGCAGTTTCATCTGTCCCGGCAGCGGAACCGGAAAAGCCGGCGGTTTCGTTATCACCCGAACCGGAATCGGAGAGACCGGCGGTATCGTCAGTCCCGGCAGCGGAGTCAGAAAAACCGGCGGTATCGTCAGCTCCGGCGGCGGAGTCAGAAAAACCGGCAGCATCGTCGGCGCCGGCGGCGGAGTCGGAAAAGCCGGCGGCATCGTCAGCCCCGGCGGCGGAGTCGGAAAAGCCCGCAGCGGCGTCTTCAACGGCACAGCCCGTCACGTCGACACCGAAACCTGAGAAAGAAAAGATCATTCCGGATTTTCTTCCGTGGTCGGATTCCGGCCAGACGGACCGCGCCATCATCTGGCATGACGAGGTTCTCGAACAGAGAATCAGGGAGAAATTTGAAATTACAGGCCGGGATGTGATGCTGAGCGATCTCTGGGAAGAAGAGAGGATCTGGGTGAACGGGAAGGATGCGAATACCGAGCCGAAGATTACTGACATCAGCGACCTGGCAGTACTCCAGAACCTGAAGGAACTGAACCTGAATTATAACAGCATCGGGGACCTCACGCCGCTCGCGAACCTGAAGAATCTGGAATGGCTTACGGTGAATACAAATCAGGTCTCGGATATCTCCCCGCTTGCGGGCCTCGATAAAATCGAGACGATCGATCTCAGCAATAACACTGTGAGTGATTTCTCTGCTCTCGGAGAGATGGAAGCCCTCGCCAGGGTGACGGTGTATAATACGGGCATCACAGATGCTGATTTCGGCAGTTTCCTGGATCTGCTCAAAAAAGAGCAGGTGACGAAGCTTGACCTCGGCGGCAATCAGATCACAGAGTTCGGCAGGCTGGCGGAATTCCCGAAGCTCGAAAAAGCGGCGCTCTGGGACAGCCATATTGACGATGCGAAGCTGCGGCAGCTTGTGGATGTCGTGAAAGGACTGCCCGCGTTCGACCAGTTCGCGCTGAAGGGAAACCAGATTACTGATGTGACGCCTCTGGCGGAACTGCCGAACCTGAGGGTGATTAATCTCAACAACAACCAGATCAGGGATATCAGCCCCCTCGGGAGCCTTCAGCATCTGGAGGAACTCAGAATCGCAAATAATCAGATCACTGATTTCAGTCCCGTCGAAAACAAAGGGATCAAAACTCTGCAGCTTAATTAAGAGCGGAATGGAGAGGACAGGAGATACGGAATATGAAAAAGGCTTTATGGAAAACCCGCCTGGGACTTGCAGCAGCTGTCTGCCTGCTCCTGTCTGCTTCTGTCTGGGCAGATGATGAAAAAGCGGTCCCGCTCACGGACAGCGTGGAGGAGGGGGACCTGGTACATTTCGGCATGTTCGAGCAGGATGCGGACGACAGCAGCGGCAGCTGGAAGGAGCTCGAGTGGCGCGTCCTCGACTGCGATGACGGGGAGGCACTGCTGATTACCGAAAAATGCATTGCCGCCATGCCTTATGAGCAGGCCCAGGAGACGACGGAGATTGAAGATCTCGAGGTTACGTGGGAGACATGCTCGCTGAGAGAGTGGCTGAACCAGTCATTTTTTAACACTGCATTTTCTGAAAAAGAACAGGACTGCATCCTTGCGACGACGGTTATAACGCCTGATAACGGCGATATAGACGGGGGAGAGGATACGGACGACAGGATATTTCTCCTGAGCGGGGATGAAGCGCGGGATTATTTTAAACGG
>CACZTA010000319.1 GCA_902783935.1 uncultured Lachnospiraceae bacterium
ATATCAAATTCCCTGACAGACCGGTTGAAAGCAGGCGGGTTCCCGGCTGTCACGATGACCCATCCCTGCGGCATCCGGTGGCTGCCGAAGGTTTTGTACTGAAGGAAGCGGAGCATGGACGGTGCAAGTGTTTCCGAGACGCAGTTAATCTCGTCGAGAAAGAGAATGCCTTCTTTCCTCCCGCTCTTCTCCATCACCCGGTAGACAGAATCCACGATTTCGGACATCGTATATTCCGTCACATCAAAGTCGGTTCCGTCATATGTCCTGTGCACAATAAAAGGAAGGCCCAGCGCACTCTGCCTCGTATGATGCGTCATGGAGTACGAGACAAGAGCGAGATCCAGTTCTTTTGCAAGCTGCTCCATCACTGCCGTTTTCCCGATGCCCGGCGCCCCGGTCATAAAGATGGGACGCTGCCGCTCAACAGGGATCCGGTACGCTCCCATGCTGTCCTTCATAAGATAGATTCTTGCAGCTCTCCTGATTTCCTCTTTTGCTTCTTCAATATTCATGAAATACCCCCGCTGTCCCTGAGGATTATATGTTCCGCCCAGTAAGGCAGTTCCGGAACCTTTACACGGTCTCCGACAAATGCAAACGCAGTCCTGTAGGAAGGCCGGAGTTCAGGAAACCGCCCGTACCCGTCCGTAAAATAAAGGAGTCCTCTGAAATCATGAAACGCGCCGTCCCGGATGAGCTCGTCGATCCTCCGGAAAACCGGCCGGAAGTCCGTACCCCCGGCTCCACGAATCTCGATGTTTTCCATATATTCGGTGAATTCTTCATCTGTCCTGACCGTCACTTCACTCTGGATTTCACAGTCACACTGGATCAGGTAAATATTCATCGGCTGCGTGAACGCCCTGCTGTTTTTCAGAATGGACCACGTCTTGTTCAAAAAGTTCTTTACCACATGTCCCTGACAGGATCCCGATGTATCAATTGCGATGACAAAATCGCGGATACGGCGGGCATCTCTGTACTCAAGAGGCTCAATCAGAGGCATGTTTTCATAGAGGCTCAGCCCGTAGAGATAACAGATATAGTCGAATTCCTCAGGGTTCACTTCCACCACCTCGTACGGGGCGGCAAACCGCATGAGGAATTCCGTATAGTCATAAGTGTCCCTGTCAGGCCTTCCGGGAAGCCTGATCCCGGTTCCGGCTTCATCTCCCATGCTTTTCTGATGGGAAAGGCCGGATACTTTTACGGTCTGCTGCACCCGGAGCCATTTTTCAGCTGTCCGGCCCGGGTCGTCAGGGGCGGATTTCCCGGTATAAACGATCCGGCCCTTCCCGGAATCCGCTGTGAGCCACAGAGAGTGACCGTCCATCGCAAACAGGGCGGTCCTCTTCCGCACCTCCCCGGCCGTTTCCGAACGGGTTTTCAGCCAGTGGCAGATTCTTTCTGCAGATTCGCTTCCTGCTTCCTCAACCGCCTGGCGGATATACAGTTCTCTCTCTTCATCCCCGGAAATCCGGAAGACGCCTTCCAGTTCCAGAACGGTCTTCTCCACCGCCAGATCACAGGCCAGATCCCAGTCCTCCCTGTTCTGCTCCTCCGGATGAAACGGATGCAGCAGCACGCAGTGAAAGACCAGGTGCAGATACATACGGGTCAGCGCATCCTGTTCACGGTCAAAAACTGCTATGACCTGCCCCGGATCCGCATAAACCGAATCTCCGTCTGTCCTCAACGGAACCCCTTCCGGGTTCTCTTCAAAGATCACCGGCATCAGGAGAACCGCACGATTAAAATACGGCATAAAAATAACGAGACGATCCCTGACATAATCAAGAATATGCCCCGCTATCTCCTCTTTCCGGTCATTTTTCATCTTCGGTCTGTCCTCTGCGGGTCAGGAGCCAGTATGCACCCATGCTCTGCCCCGGGTCCTCCGTCACATCTTCAGACAGATACTGCGCCAGTGAATCGTCCGGCGCCCGCCAGTTCTCCGCCTGTTCAATCGTCTCGAACTCGATCTCCGCATACCAGAATTCAGTAGGGAGTCCTTCGTCCACATGATTGACTTCCAGGGAGAGTCCGTCCGGCAGGCCGTACGTCCTGCGGAGCTTCGGGATCAGCGGAAGCCCGATCATGTCGCAGATTTCATCATACTTCTGCTTTTCCACGGCCATCTCAATCTCTTTTCTGGCGATACCGGTGCCGGTTTTCAGACAGAGGACATATTCAGTGTCCCCGCCGGACAGTGCTTCCCGCCTGATCCTGACCGTCGGGCGCACAGAGAGATAACCCTGTTCCATGAACTGCTCCCTTATGAGCGGCAGATTTTCGGGCCATCCGTTCACCAGCCACTTTCGCTCAATTTCCATTTTTATTCCTCCCAGCCGTCCATTACTTTGTAAATAAC
>CACZTA010000320.1 GCA_902783935.1 uncultured Lachnospiraceae bacterium
CTGCGGCACCGGAACCCGCACCTGCGGCACCGGAACCCGCACCTGCGGCACCGGAACCCGCGCCTGCGGCACCGGAACCCGCACCTGCGGCACCGGAAGCGGCACCCGCATCACAGGAAGCAGCACCTGCACAGGAAGCGGCACCCGCATCACAGGAAGCAGCACCTGCACAGGAAGCGGCACCCGCACCACAGGAAGCGGCACCCGCACCACAGGAAGCGGCTCCGGCATCACAGGAAGCAGCGCCTGCATCACAGGAAGCAGCGCCTGCACCACAGGAGGAAGCATCGGCTGCCCAGGAAGCAGCTCCGGCCGCTTCGGAAGAAGCTGCTCCGGCTGCAGAGGGGGAAAGTGCGCCCGCCGGTCAGGAAGAAGCCGCTCCGGCTGCTTCAGATGAAACCTCTCCGGCTGATC
Organism: uncultured Lachnospiraceae bacterium; assembly: GCA_902783935.1. GTDB lineage: Bacteria > Bacillota > Clostridia > Lachnospirales > Lachnospiraceae > Chordicoccus. Next base: position 415 of record CACZTA010000320.1, read on the forward strand.
CGGATAAGGAAACACCTGCTGTTTCTGAGGAAAACACGGCTGCTTCCGGTGAGAAGTCTTCACCGGTCGAAGATCCCGGCCGGGGGACAGACGGGAATGAGGAAAATAAATCGGAGCAGGGAGCTTCAGCAGAACAGCCTTCTGCTGAAAAAACAGAGAATACAGCTCCGGCAGTCAGGATTTCCGAAACAAAGGGAGAAACTGAATCTGCCGAAGCAAAGGAAGAAACTGAATCTGCCGAAGCAAAGGAAAAATCTGAATCTGCAGATCCGGCAGAAAATGTCGCGCCGCTCATTATGGCACCCGTCAATACCATGCAGGCTGCATCGCCGAAGGCCGTCGGGAGTACTGCGATTCCCGCGGCAGCCGGTTCTGCGGACGGCAGCAGTATGCTCCGGGGCGCATCGGCTTCTGACGGAGACGGTATGCTCCGAGGGTCATCTGACGGGGAGAGCGGCGATATGCTCCGCGGCCCGTCTGATTCCGGCAGCGAAACAGAATCCTCCCTGCTGCAGGAGATGATTAAGGATGCCCTTAAAGCAGTGAGCGGAACCCTGACAGAGAAAATTTCTGTCACACTGAAGAAAAACACGATTTACACCGGTGAAGTCAACATAACGCAGGACATTTTGTCCGGAGACCAGTCCGCAGGATCCGGTTTTGCGCTGGAACTGGCGGCGGAAGACGCCGGCGAAGACGGCCTGCAGGCAGATGGGAGCATTCTGTTTACCGGCAGCATGAAAATCAATAACATCCCTGTCATCATCAAGGGCATGGGCCTGCAGGGTGTGGTGAGCGTTCAGGATGCGAAACTGAATTACTATGGGTCTGAGGCGGACGATGATGTCAATATCAGTGTCTCAGGCACCGGCGCAGCTGCGGAGATCCTGACCGGCGGCGGTGCCGACAACGTGAATGTTGCGGCAGTGACCGGAGGCAGTCTGACAGTCGATACCGGAGAAGACAGCGATAAGGTCAGGGTTTCGGTGACCGAGAGCGGGACAGCCAGTATACGGACCGGTATCGGCGATGACACGGTCACCCTTAGACAGGGCACCGGCACATCAGCCATTAACACCGGCACCGATGATGATACGGTTAACATTACCGATCTTGGCGGCCAGGGAGATTTGACAGTCCGGACCGGCGCCGGCAATGACAGCGTTACTGTCAAAGGACAGGAAAACACTGCGCCTGATCCGGCAGACAGGAGAGAACAGATCACGGTGGATCTCGGCGAAGGCCTGGACGAGGTCACGGTAGACCTGTCCGCCGCGGCTGCCGTCAGGAAGATCGCGGCAAGTGCCGTTGTCCTTGGGAAGGATGAAAACGGCAATGATAAGCCGGTCGACGACCGGGGCAGCGACCGCCTGCATGTCACGGGTTATCTGGACGCAAATACAGCGGAGAACCGGCGGATCACAGGTACCAAAGAGAATATGGTGCTGCGCGGCGCACAGGGAACGCTTAATCTGACTGCCAGCGACATCGAGAGCATTACGGATGACCTTAAGAACAAACGGACCGTGATGGTAACCCGGGAAGATCTGAACGATGGCGTCTATTATGTGACGGATGCATTTACTAATTATGTATATAACGATCCCGCGAAAGATCTTGCTGATTTTCCTGAACTGACCATTGCCTCGCGGGACGGTACAGCACTTCCGCTGACCAGTTTTGTCCTTGATGCGAGGGCGGCAGGAGAGAATGATGAGCTGGCGCTTGACGGCGTCTTTCTGACCGCAAAAGACCTGCAGCTTGTGCTTCGGGGAAAATCGGTTTCTGTCGGCGAGAATGCGTGGAGCAGGCTCAAAGCCGGACTGATCCGGGTTGAGGCGTACAGCAGCACGACTTCCAATGTGCCGGTGATCAGCCTGGGCGATGCGCGCATTCCGGTAGATCTGCTGAATATCTCGGATAAGGCAACAGTCAATATCGGCAACAATGCAGCGCTGTACAGTACGGGGGATATCCTCGTACAGGCAAAGGCAGAGCAGGACAGCGGGCTGATCACCCTGCTGCCAAGTATGAACCTGATTGATCTGAAAGTGGCGAAGGCTGTCGTAAATGTAAAAGGCAACCTGTACGCCGGTTATGATCTGGTTTCAGGAAAGCAAATCGCTGATGGACGGGGAAGCGTCAGTATCAATGCCGTCACGAATACGACGTCGGGCATTTCAAAGGACGGTACCCCGTACAGCGGCCTGCCCTTTGCCGTCGCGATGGCAAGCGCGGATGCCGAGATCAACATAGACGGGTCCAGAAGCAGAGATGACAAGACGATTAATGCCACGGACAGTATCCTTCTGCGCACGAAAACCAATCTCGAAGTATCTGCCCGTGCAGATTCCACAAACGGTCTTCCTGTCGCCGTCGCGGTTTCCGTTCTGACCAGTGATTCCAAGGTCAGCGCTTTGAACAGTGATCTGAGGGCAGGAAAGGATGTGGTCATATCCGCCTCGGGAAATGTGGATGCAGCGACCGTTGCCGACAAGGGCGAGGGGCAGAAAGGCGCTACCGGAGGATATCTGGGAGCGGCTATTGTGCTGCAGGATGTGAAGGCCGAACTGCTGGGAAGTGAGAGCGGAAAAAAGAACAAGTCCACATATATTACTGCCGGGAGAGATGTGGTCATAAAAACCAACGCAAGAGAAAGAGTCGACACCAGAGCCGAGTCCGGATTTGCCGGCGAGGGAAGCGGTGACGACGGCGCGCTCACCGGGGCTTACGATGACCTGATGGGGATCTGGGATCTGGTGAAAGATCAATTTGCCGGCGACCCGGAGCAGGAGGAGAAACTGGACGATGCCGTAAACAAGATCACCGATTCGGATAATTCCGTCCGCGTGGACGAGGCCGCGAAAGCCTCCGGCGACGTAAAGATAGACACTGCTTCAGATAAAGAAAATGTGACGGTTAACGTCACCCCGCAGACCGGTTACCGGGTGAAATCCATCACCTGGCGCGGCCTGAATCCCGGAGATACTTCTTATACGACAGGTACCTTTACCGGTACGGGTACCTGCACCTTCCCGCATACGATGAAGGATATCACCGTGTTTGTGGAATATGAAGAAGACGGAACGGGAAGTGAGGAGCCCCCTGAAGAGGCCGATCCGGATCTCTTTGAGGATAAAGAGGCGCAGTCCGGCGTCAATATAGGTGAGATGGTGGACAATGTCACCGCGGGCACAGAGGATGTATCAACGGAAAGAGGCGGAACAAATGCTTCTGAAGCGACCGTGCCGCTCACCCTTTCCGGCACCGGCGGCGCCGTGCTGACGTATGAGCCGGATCCTCAAAACCCGGAGCAGAGCCTGAATAAAGTCTCTCCGGGACAGGAGCTGCGCCTGGTGGTCAACCCGGAAGAGGGGAAGCTCTTGAAGAAGGGAAGCCTGAAAGCTGTCTATACTGTTACAGAATATGGCTTTCCGCCCATGGTGATAACTGCTGTCATCAATCCGGACGACAGCGGACGTTATTACCTGACCGTACCGAAAAATGTGGTGGAATCAGAGGGCGTCAGGATAACAGCGGAGTTTGTCGATGATGACAGCGAAGATGCAGAACCCGGCAGCAGGGGGACGCAGCTGGCAGGGGCCGTTGCGGTGACCGTTGCCACCAATGACAACCGGGCTGTGATCAGCGACCGCGTCTACGTGAACAGCGGCCGCGATACGGCGGTGTCTGCCCATGGAACCACAGATATCAGTACGCTGGCAGACGGCACGGCTATTACTGACATAAAGCCTTCTGAGACAGAAGTGTATGACAGCGATGCCATCGTTCGCAACGAGGCGTTTACGTATAAAGAAGAGACAGCTGAAACCGGAACAGAGGTTCCCCATGCCATCCGAATCCATACCGATGCAGTGAAGAATGCGGACGGGGAGATCATTTCCGGAACAATTAATTATGAAGACAGCATCATCAGCGACGGTGTTGTCACGGGCTATGTGTTCCGCGCATCTGCGTCTGCAGAGAACGGTTTTGCCCTGGACGGGAATCTGGCGGCGGAGTGGCTTGACAGCAACGGCCAGCGGCACCGGAAGGTTCTGGAAGCAAGGGATGGCCTCTGGTATCTGGACGCGTCCGGAATTCCGGAGGGGACGGAGATAACCGTATCCGGCGGATTTAAAGCCGATATGCATGACTGGGTAACATTCAATGATGAACACGGGCGCCTGATCCTGCATGACGATCAGGTGCGTGCCGGGGATAAGCCGGTTATCAGTGTTGCACCCGATGCCGGCTATACGGTGGAAAAGGTCACCATAGCATTCGCGACCCCTGACGGGGAAATCGTCGGAACTCCTCTTGAACTGATACCGAGAGACCGCAACGGGGACAACGTCAGCTTTGACATGCCGTCTCTTGAGACCGGCACGTTGATCTATGTATCTGCCGAATATAAGAAGAAGAGCATCAACCTGTCTACCGGGGAAATACCGGAATATGACAGCCCGCAGGAAGAGTGGGACAGCTATTTGTGCGTATTTTCCGAGGAATACGCAGCTCCGGGCGATACGGTTACCGTGATGCCGGGCGAAGACAGGGTCAAAGACGGGTATAAGGTTGTCTGGATCAGTGTTACGGATGCCGAAGGCAAATTCACCTATGAAGGCTACGACAATACTTTTATAGTTCCTGACAGGACAGATTTATCAGAACTGACGGTCAAGTCGGTTCTCGGCGAGAAGGATATTATACTGAATGAGGCGGAGCTGGAACACGGCGCCGTCATTCCGGTATGCGCACGTGTCGACAAGGGCGAAACGGTGGAAGTCAGGATCGATCCGGACGACAATTACCGCATACAGAAGGGGACGCTGAAAGCCGTTATCACGGCAAAGGACGGCTCCTATAAGGAAGAAGTGTACATGGACCGCAAGAGTGATTTCCTGTATACCTTCCGCATGCCGTACGATCTGGATCCTGACAATGTGGAGATTACCTTCACGGGAGAATTTGAAAACGGGCAGTCAGGCGAAGGCGTGACGACCGATCTGGGGGCCGCTCTTGCGGTGACGGTAGCCCAGAGCCATAACCGGGTGGATATAAAAGGCCGTGTCAAAAGCACGGGAGATGTCAGTGCAGAGGCTTACGGAGAAGACAGCATCCGCACCGAGTCCATGGCAGGCTACAACAAATCAAACATGGGTATTGGCGGAGCTGTTTCCGTACAGGTCGCTTCCGTCGACAGCAAGGCCCGCATTTATAAAGGCGCGAATGTGCAGCTGAACGGAGACCTCTTAGTGGCAGCGGAAGATCACGTGGTGTTCCAGGTGGACGCGGATGCTTCCGGCAGCAAGCGCCAGGCAAAAGGCATGGGGGTCGGCATCGGCCTCGCCGTGGGAGTCAACGGGGCGGATACGGTCGCTGCAGTACAGGACGGCGCAGTGCTGAAGAATTACACCAATGCCTCCAGGATTAACAGTATTACCATCCGAGCCGGCCAGACAGTGAAAGATATGGTGACTGCCGCTGCAGGCGCCGCCAGCAAAGGAACATCCGTGGCGGCAGCAGGGGCACTGAGTGTCACAGGCACCTCCGCCACGGCGTATATGGGCAAAGTGTCGGATGACATGCTGTCCGTTCAGCATGGGGTCAACATAAGTGCCGAAAATATTGTGGAACATACCGCAGAAGCGGAAGGATCCGCGGCCGGCAAGGGAACCGGTCTCGGTGTTTCGGCCGGTGTTACCATCGTGACGGATGTGGCAAAGGCTACGCTGGCACAGAGTCTGAAAGCCGAACAGCTGAAGGTTGCATCTGCGGCGGAAAGCAGCGTGCATAATAACGCCGTCGCCTCCGCTGCCGGCGGCAGAGTGCCGTTCAGGCTGGCGCTCACTGACAGCATTGTGGCAAAGCTGCTTATAGGTGTAGGCTATGTCGCGGCCATGTCGGAGAACTACTATATTAATAAAGAGCAGTTTGACTTTATTATGAAGTACCGCCTGCGGACCGTGACCAGTGCAGGCACGCTCGGCGCGGCAGCTGCCGGCGCAGTGAATGTGCAGAAAAGCAAGTCCGTCTCGGAAGTAAAAGATGGTGTCAATGTCGATATCGCGGGAGCGATGTCCGTGACATCGGAAAACCGCACGGAAGCTGTGGTAAAAGGAAACGGCAGCACGGTTGATTCCGTCACCGGCATCGGTGCGGGTGTCGGCATGAACTTTGTGGACATCGGGAATATCGCCCGGGTCGGGACCGGAACGGTCCATGCCGGCTCGCTTGACGTGACGGCGGTCACCAGGGAGAAATCTCCGGAATATGACGGCAGAGCGGAATCCATCGAGAGCCAGGAAGACATGAATGATTTCGTAAAAGAAATTGTCGGAGATTATGTCAGCGATCTGGCTCAGGAGATCGGCATGATGGAACTGCTGTACGCCGATGAAGACACACTGAACGGCCTTCTCGATACCATTACAAATGACCTGGTGGCGGAGATCATGGATTCAGGCGAGCTGTTCGGCTTCATTGATGACATAGACATCCCGGGTGCGGTAGAGGCGGTTCTGAACGAAGAAAAGATGCACACGATCGGAGACAAAGTCGCCATTCCGGTCTTAACGATCTTCTGTTTGTTTGTTCCGATTCCGGATACGGAACTGGATAAATACAGGACAAACTTTTCCAGTGAATTCCAAAAAGGATTTTTAGGCTATGTGACCGGAGAATTCAACAAAATGGTAGGCGGCATCGTAAAAAGCTGCCTGGATTTTGCGCTCTTTAATGCGGGAGCCGCCTGGGGCGGTATAGACGGGGACAGCTGGAATAAAAAGAAAGACGAATTTGTCAAGAGCTGCAGGTCGGATATAAAACGGATGTCCAAAGACCTCCTGAAAAAAGCATTAAACAAAGGGGTGAAGAGAGCGCTGAAGTCCCTCAAGTGGACGACGGATGATATTCTGGATGACGTGCTTGACGAGCTCGATTCCAGCGGAGAGCTGGCAAAGGATATCGATCTGGACGACATCATCGATATGTACGGGGACGCGAAAGATGCTGTCAACACCATCAGTACTTACAGTGATTATCTTGACTGGATCATAAGTGATTTTGAGGAAGACCTCAACGATTCGATCTGCGATGAGATTGATCTGGATAAG
>CACZTA010000321.1 GCA_902783935.1 uncultured Lachnospiraceae bacterium
AAAAGCGTCATTTTCTGATTGTATTGAGGGAGGAAAGAAGATGAAGAATTTACAGCGGAAATCTCTGCTGCTCATGCTGCTCTGCCTGTTCATGCTTGCGTTCGGAACCGTTCAGGCCGAAGCGGCAGCGGTGAAGGTTAACGGCCAGGGCGTGACGATAACATCTCTCAGTATGAGAGAAAAAGCCGGAGTTAAGGGAAAACTGATTCAGACGATTAAAAAAGGCCGGGCGGTCCTGGTAAAGAAGAAGCTGAAAAACGGCTGGTACCAGGTGTTCTTTAATGGCAAAACCGGTTATGTCAGCGGCAAGTATATCACCCCCATCGAGACGGCACAGAAGCAGTACGGGATTCCGGTCAGGAAGACCGGCGCCAACATGAGGATGAGAAACGCCCCGTCCACAAACGGGAAGGCTCTCGGGATTATTCCGGACGGTTCGCTGCTGACCGTTGTCGGCTCTTCGGGAAATTATCATAAAATAACCTGGTCGGGCAAAGTCGGCTATGTGGTGAAAGGGTACTTTACCTCGAACATCAAAGTCAGGAAACTGAGAACAAGCATCCGCTTCAGATCGGCTCCGAGCACATCTGCGCCCGTTGTGTCAGGGCTCGCTTCCATCCCGGCAGGTGCGACCGTGTACTGTTTCGTTTTAAACAACGGATGGTGGCATGTGAAGTATAAAAACCGGATCGGCTATCTGGCCGACGGCTATTTTACAAATCAGAATCCCGGAACGCAGACTGCATCTGCAGGTGTGGCGAAACAGACGACTACGAGTGTAAGGATGCGTTCGACGCCGAATACTTCATCGGATGATACGATCCTGACGATTCTTCCGACCGGAGCGAAGGTCACGGTCCTGTCGCAGTCAGGTGAGTGGAGCAAGGTGAAATACGGCGGAATGACAGGCTATGTTGCTTCGGCCTATCTGAAATGATCTGATAAGATTGAGATGAACGGGCATATGTGCCGGAAAGGGAAGGAGAGAGACTCCTTCCCTTTCCTGTATAGAGGTGCACCTCACCCTGTGTCCCGGACAAAAGGCGGGGCAGCCCCCGAAAACGAACACCGGAGAAAAACATGAAACAGACGACACTGTGCTATCTGGAGCAGGATGACTGCTACCTGATGCTTTACCGGAATAAGAAAAAGAATGATTTAAATGAGGGAAAGTGGATCGGTGTGGGCGGCCATCTGGAAGCGGGGGAAACACCGGAGGTCTGCGCGAAGAGGGAAATTCTTGAAGAGACAGGACTTACACCGGACAGGCTGGCGCTCCGGGGTGCGGTATTCTTTGACAGTGACCGCTGGGAAGATGAGATCATGTATCTCTATACGGCAGAGGCGGACTGCCGGCATCTCCCCGAGTGCAATGAAGGGGAACTGAAATGGATTCCGAAAAATGAGGTTTTCAGACTGAACCTTTGGGAAGGCGACCGCATTTTCCTGAATTATCTGCTGGAGGACACGCCCTTTTTCTGCCTGGAACTTCATTATGACGAGGAAGACCGGCTTGTATCTTCCAGGCGGCTGCCCCCGATTATTCTGGCTTCCGCGTCGCCGAGGAGGCTTGAACTCCTGAACCAGATCGGAATCAGGCCCGTCGTTATCCCGAGCAGGAAAGAAGAAACGAGCACAGAGCGGGATCCCGGAAAACTGGTCATGGCGCTCGCGGAAGAGAAGGCGGAGGAAATCGCCGGCGGGTTCAGTAATGGAGAACTCGTCATCGGGGCGGACACGGTGGTTGTGTCCGGGGGAGAGATCCTCGGAAAACCCGGGACGCATGAAGAAGCGGCGCGGATGATCCGGTCTCTTGCGGGACACGCGCATCAGGTCTACACGGGTGTTGCCCTGATCAGTGCCGGCGCAGGCAGAAAACAGTGCTTTGCCGAAAAGACGGAAGTTCATGTGGCTCCCATGAGCGAAGAAGAGATCCTGCTGTACGCGGAGAGCGGGGAGCCGATGGATAAGGCAGGCGGCTATGGAATCCAGGGGAGCTTTGCCGCTTTTATCGAGGGGATCGAAGGAGACTACTATAATGTCATGGGGTTGCCGGTCAGAAGGGTTTATACGGCCGTCAGGGACATGATGCTTCAGGAATGAAATAAGGGTGCCGGTATGCTTCAGCAGATTTTTATCGGGTTGTTTATATTCTGTATCGTTGGCGTCGTCTTTGCGCAGTGCGTGCTTTTCTGGGCACTCCTGAGGGGAGAAAAAGCGTCTGTGCAGCCGTTTGCCGCCGGAAAATGGATCATTCTGTTTTTCTGCGGAGCGGTTGTCTGTTATATGATTATAGCGGCGTCTGCCCGCGGAGGACAGAAAACCGCTGCGGAGTCCGTGTCCGCAGCGGCAGAAAGTCCGGCTGATGAATCGTTTGCAGCGGCAGAAAGCCCGGCTGCTGAAGCCCTTACAGCTTCAGATCTCCCGGCTTGATCCATCCGGCTTTTTTCAGGATCTGGTTCAGAAGCGGTGCGATGACGGCGGGCAGGACGAAGGAAATGAGAATCAGGCCGATCCAGTCGGAGGCCGTAATGGCTGCTTTCGTTCCTTCCGCGATATCATTTACCCAGCCGCTGTAGACGCCGATCTGCCCGACAAGCCCGCATGTGCCCATGCCCGATGAGACGGCGGCACCGTCCATTCTCATGCGGAAGAGGCATGTCGCAATCGGACCGGTGATGGCGGCGGTAACCGTGGGTGCGATCCAGATCCTGGGGTTTCTCACGATATTCCCCATCTGGAGCATGGAAGTGCCGATGCCCTGGGAAATGAGGCCGCCGAAACCGTTTTCAGGGAAGGACATGACGGCGAAGCCGACCATCTGCGCACAGCAGCCGGCGACAGCCGCGCCTCCCGCAAGCCCGGTCAGCCCGAGTGCCGCACAGATGGCAGCGGAGGAAATCGGCAGCGTCAGCGCCATGCCGACGATAACGGAGACCAGGACGCCCATCAGGAACGGCTGCAGTTCGGTCGCCCACATGATCAGTGATCCGAGCTTCATGGCAGCTCTGCCGAGGGCAGGCGCCCACCATGCCGAAAGGGCGATGCCGACGCCGATTGTGACGAGCGGAGTGACCAGGATGTCGACCCTCGTTTCTTTAGAGACCGCCTTTCCGGCTTCGGAAGCAATGATGGCGACGAAAAGAACTGCCAGCGGACCGCCGGCGCCGCCGAGCGCGTTGGATGCAAACCCGACAGTGATCAGGGAAAAGAGGACGAGCGGCGGACAGTGAAGGGCGGAACCGATCGCGACAGCCATCGCGGGTCCGCTCATCGCGGTTGCGAGTCCGCCGACGGTATACTCGTGTTCCGCGATGGTGGCGACTGTCCTGGTGAGGATGCCGATATGGAACTGCGTGCCGACGGTATTAATGATCGTGCCGATGAGCAGGGAGCAGAAAAGACCCTGCGCCATGGCGCCGAGTGCATCGATCCCGTATCGTTTCAGGGAGATTTCGATATCTTTCCGTTTCAGAAAAGCCTTGAATGTACTCATGTCCGGTTACTCCTTGGATAATTCCGTGTTTTCGCCAATTTCGTTTACTATAGCACAAACAGACGGATCTGTTAATAATATAAAAATGCATTTCTTTCCATAAACTGATGCGAAAGGGGGACTTGTCATGCACAGGGTGCTGCGGATACTGATCATCCTGGGAGCGGCTGCTGCCGTGTTTATCGGCATACTGTTTTATCTGAAATCAAAAAGAAGCCCGTGGACACTGACACAGTACGGCAGTGAGGACGGAAACCAGATGATGTTTTATTCGATCACAAACAGCAGGGACCAGCTGGTCTTAATTGACGGTGGCTGGGACACGGATGCAGAAAGGGTCCGGGAAGTGATCGACGCACACGGCGGTCATGTGGACGCGTGGGTGATCACGCACCCCCATCCGGATCACTGCGGAGCATTTAACGCCATCATGGCGGCGAATACGGACGGCTCCGTCGTTGTTGACAAGATCTATACGACGCCGGTGAACCGGAAACGTTATCAGGAGACGGCGCACGATTATGATATGATCGATGCCTATGAAACCTTTTACATTCTGACGAAGGATGCCGATAATGTGGTGTATCTTAAAGAAGGGGATGCCTTTGACCTGATCGGGCTCACAGGCAAGGTTCTGCATGCCTGGGATGAGCATGTGGATGCCCTGAAGGACCATCTCTGCAATGACGGATCCCTGATGTTCCGGCTTGACGCCCTGAAGGACAGCATTCTTTTCTGCGGCGATGTACAGACGGAGATGGAACCGTTTATTAATGACATCCACCGCGATGAACTTAAGGCGACATATGTCCAGTGCGGCCATCACGGAAATTGGGGACTGTCGGAGGATTTCTATGATCTTGTCTCTCCCGAAGCGGCTTTTGTGGACGCGCCGTCTTCGATTATTGATGATGAAAGCGGTGTGTACGACGGCTGGAAACTGAGAGATTATTTCAGGGAAAAAGATGTCATGGTGTTCCGCTTCGAGACAGCTCCGAATACAGTTGTCCTGAAGTAAGACAGGGGGACGAAAAAGGTTGACCCTCCCGTAAAAGAGGGACTATAATGGATGAGGCTGGTAACTGCAGCTGGAAAGTGAGGTGGATAACAGAATGGATGCGGATCACGAACGACAACTGAACGGCCGCTGCCCTGAAGAAACTGTTATCCGTCTGACGGATAAGAAAACCGGCTTTTCCTGACAAACAGAATGCCGGTGTGTTTCCGGATGAAAATCAGGCGTGGTTTCTGCGCGGCCGATGAGCTAAGTCGTTGAACCACGCTGTTTTTATGCCTTTTTACAGGCTGACAGCGATACTTTTATTTCTAAGGAGGGTCGGCCGATGGATGAGAAAGAGAAAAGGGGCCAGGAAGGGATTTTTGCGGAAAATGAGGCGGAAACCGTCAACAGCCATGAACACGACGCGGAAGATTTCGAAAAGACGAGACGCCTGAAACAGCAGGTCCTTGCCTGTCTGATGAAGAAAAAATACAAGGAACTCCGCGAGGAGACGAGCGAAATGCACCCCGCCGACCTGGCGTCCGTGCTGGAGGAGCTGGACGAGAATAACCGGCTCGTGGTGTTCCGTCTGCTCAGGAAAGACGTCGCGACAGAAGCGTTCACGTTCATGTCCGACGATGCGAGATCCGAACTCGTGGAAGGCTTCTCCGATGCGGAAATTGTCAACACGATTGAAGAGATCAGCCTCGACGATGCAGCTGATATGCTGGAAGATATGCCGGCGAGCGTTGTGAAGCGTGTTCTGGCCAAGTCCAGTAAAAAGACGAGAGATTCGCTCAACAGACTGCTGCATTATCCGGAGTATTCGGCGGGTTCCATCATGACGCCCGAGTATGTCCGGTTCAAGGAAACTCTGAATGTCCGGGAGGCGATGGATGAGATCAGGCGCCAGGGCCCTGACGCTGAAACTGTCTACACGGGCTATGTGGTTGACAAAAACAGGCTGAAAGGCGTCGTGACGGCGAGAGACCTGCTTCTGAATGATCCGGACACGAAGATCCGGGACCTGATGGATGACAACGTGGTATCCGTGAAGGTGACGGACGACCAGGAGTACGTGGCGCGCCAGCTGGCGAAATACGACTTTAATGCGATGCCGGTGGTGGACGCGGAAGGTATGATGCTCGGGATCGTCACGATCGACGACGCGGTCGACGTCCTTGTCGACGAGTCCACGGAGGATATGCAGAAGATGGCGGCGATCCTGCCGGAGGACCAGACGGCGAGCTATTTCGGAACAACTGTGCTCACTCATGCAAAACAGAGAATTCCGTGGCTCCTGATCCTCATGCTGTCCGCTACCTTTACCGGGATGGTGACAAAACACTATGAGGCGGCTTTTGCGGCCGTCCCCCTGCTTGTATCTTTCATGCCCATGCTGATGGATACGCCGGGTAACTGCGGCAATCAGGCGTGTACGCTGATGGTCCGCGGCCTCGCGCTCGGGGAAGTGACCGTCCGGGATCTCGGAAGAGTGGTCTGGAAGGAACTGCGGATCTCGCTGCTTGTAGGCGCAATACTGGGTGCAGTCAACGGCCTCCGCATCTACCTGATGTACGGTGTATTTTCGTCACATCCGGATCCGGCTACGATCCGCTACACGCTTGTCGTGAGTACGGCGCTCTTTGGCGCAATTATCATCTCGAAGCTTGTGGGAGCGGTGCTGCCGCTGCTGGCCAAGCTCGTTCATCTGGATCCGGCGATTATGGCGACGCCGTTTATTACAACGATCGTAGATGCCTGCTCCCTGATTCTTTACTTCCATATCGCGGAGATTGTTTTTGCGGCGGAAATCAGCGGCAGGGCTGTGAGCGGGTGACAGGTACCGGGAGTGAACTATCATATGATTATTATGGAGAATCGGGATGCGTGTTGAGAATACAAAAAGAAACAGGGACCGGATCGGGAGACTGGTGAATGACCGCAATCTGAA
>CACZTA010000322.1 GCA_902783935.1 uncultured Lachnospiraceae bacterium
AGACGGCGACCTGCAAGGTGACGGTCATAAAAGCCCAGGATCCGGACGAACCTAAAGAAAGAACTTATATCTCACTGGCCGGCGGCAGTCGGTATGCCACGGGCGTTGAGATCGCGAAGGCGGCTTTCCCCTCAGCACCTTCCGGCATCGTTGTTGTCTATGGCGGTGATTTCCCGGACGCTCTATCCGCGAACGCATACGCCGGAGCGAAGGGCTGGCCGGTCATAATGTGCCGGAGAGTCGGTGTTCCGGATGAAGTGCAGACTCTTCTTATGACGACCTGGGGCGGGAAAGTCCGGGAAGCTGTGATCATCGGCGGCGGATTTACAGAGGCGATGAAAAATCAGCTCAGAGACTGCAATATTAGAAAAATCACCGAGATCAAAGGAGCGGGCCGCCGTGAGACGGCGGAAGAAGTCTGCAAGGCAGGGATCAATGAAAAGATCTTCACTTACGACACCGTTCTCGTGGCAACGGGCGCGAAAGCAGCGGATGCCCTGGCAGTCTCGCCGTGGAGCTATAAGCTGCATTACCCGATCCTGCTGACCAAAACAGACTCCACCGCGACGCAGGCGACCAAAAATCTTATTGCACAGTTTGATCACGTCATCATGCTCGGCGGTCCGAATGTCGTCTCGGACAGCGTCCTGAGCAGCGCCCAGAAGTCCGACAAGAAATACACCAGGCTGGCCGGTGACGACCGCTATAAAACGTCTCTTAAGATTGCCGAATACTTCGTCAGGAGAAAAGGCGGGTCATACGAGAATACCGGTTTCGCGGACGGGACGAACGCGCACTATCCGGATGCCCTCGTCGGCGGTATGCTGCAGGGTCAGTTCGGCGCGCCTATCATTCTCACAAAGAGCGATCAGTATACAGTCGACGACTTCGTGATCGACAATATGAGCGGTCCGGAGACCGAAGGCTGGACGTTCTACTTCCTCGGCGCGGCGGCTGAGGGATGGCCGGTTTACGATGAACTGATCGAAATGATCGAGTGGTAGTAAGGCAGAGGGATGACTACTAAAGGCTTATAAGGAGCTGGACCGGTAAATGAAGATCACCAGGCACAGTCTGACAATACTCCTCACAGCGGGACTTCTGGTCTCGTCCGCTTTTGCTGCGGGCGGGTGCGGTTTTGAGCTGCCGTTCGGTCTGTCTGGCAGCCATTCCGCCGAGTCAGCCGCGGCTGATAGCAGCGGGAGCGATCTGCACCCCGGTATCGATGACGGGGCAGCGGATGACTATCTGACACCCCCGGCCGGCCAGGCTCAGGAAGGCGCGTCAGATGAAGCGGGATCAGGGATGATCGGTGACGGGAGCACAGCCGGTGACCAGGGCAGCGATACATCGTCTGACAATACAGGAGATGGCTCTGAAGGCGGAGAGACAGCCGGCTCTTCCGCTGAAGCCGGGGACAGTTCTCAGGACGGATCCGAATTTTATATACTCAACGCGGGCGACCGTCTGCTCGGGACCGAACCCATGCTGGAGGATCCGAACGCCGAGACGATCTATGTCAAAGCGGTCATCGCGAATGTCCGCGACGACGCCACTCTTGAAGGACAGATCATCGGCACGGTGCGAAGGGGAATGTCGCTTCTTAAGTACTGGGAGGGCGACGGCTGGACCGAAGTCCGCTACCAGGGAAGACGGGCTTTTATCTCGTCAGATCTTTTATCGGATTCTTATCCTCAGGGATTCGTGAGCTCACACGATCAGGACGGGGACGGGATCGACGATCAGACGGAGATCCTTCAGAACGCAAGGGCTTATATCGCCACAAGGCCGATCTATGAGAGCCGCTATTACGACACCGGTTATCCCAACGACGGGTACGGTGTCTGCAGTGATATTATCGCATTCGCGATGAGAGACGCGGGGTATGATCTTCAGGAACTGATCGCTGCCGATGTCGCGCAGGCACCGACGGCCTACAGAGAGATCAAATCACCGGACAGAAAGATCGACTTCAGAAGAGTCGTAAATCTTCAGGTCTATTTTGAAAGGCATTTCATATCCAAGACGACCGACCTCACTCAGCTTGATGAGTGGCAGGGCGGAGACATTATCTTTTTCGACCATCATGTCGCGGTCGTATCGGACCGGCGGAATGCCGAGGGTATTCCCTATATCATCCATCACCGCAGCAAATCACAGCTTGATTACGAAGAAGACTACCTCGGCATCCGGTCAGACATTACGGCGCATTTTCGGATCTCCGAATAATGCGCCGTTGTTTTATCGAGAAGGCTGAGTTATAGTTTTTCAGATGGCGTAAGCCGCTTCAAAAGCGCTTCTTGTCGCCAGACGGATATTTCCGATCGCTTTTGTATCACCGACCCGGTAAACGGAGAATCCCTTCCCTTTAAGAGCTTCATAGAGTGAGCCGCCGTTTGAGCGGGCTCCGCAGGCGGTCACGACAAGATCCGCCTCCACCGTAACGGTCTGGCCGTCTTTTTCAAAGGCGACTTTATTTTTGCCTGTTTCGGTGACATGGGCGTCTGTGTAGACGGCCGCGTTTTCCTTGAGATAGCCTTCGACAAAGACCCGGTGCATCGGCTCGGTATCGAGGCAGATATCTTCGCGCATCTCGATCACGCTGACGTCATGACCTTCCTTCGACAGCATGAGGGCTGTTTCGCAGCCGACATCACCGCCGCCTATCACGGCGATCGATTTGCAGTTCTCATAAAGGCTCTTATCCGCCAGGACATCCCAGGCGCTCACGGTCTCTTCGATGCCTTTGATTCCGGGAACAGCGGGGACAGCGCCGGCCGCGACGATCACCGCGTCGGGATCCATGGCGATGACTGATTCCGCGTCGGCCTCAACGCCGCACCGGACGTCGATATCACAGCGGCCGACTTCTGCTTCGAACCATTTTGCCGCTTTCATGACGGCTTCTTTTTTGTAAGGGGTGCCTGCAAGGATCATCTGGCCGCCGATATGATCGGATTTCTCCAGAAGAATGACCTTGTGGCCTCTCTTTGACGCGATGACAGCCGCCTGCATGCCCGCGACGCCTCCGCCGACAACGACAACGGTCTTGACGGCCGCTGCTTTGGCGACTTCATGTTCGCGATAGAGCGTCTCATAACCCGTGCACGGGTTGATCGCGCAGCGGATGCTGCCGTGGCGGTAGAGCGCTTCGTTGACGCAGCCGTCGTTGCAGTTCATGCAGAAGCGGATCTCATTCTCACGGCCTTCTTCAAGCTTGCGCACATAATACGGATCGCAGACCAGCTGGCGTCCCAGGCAGACCAGGTCCGTCCGGCCGTCGCGAATGACTTCGTCGCAGAATGCCGGAGTACGGAATTTGCCGACAGCCGCAACTTTTGCGGTCGTCATGGCTTTCTTGACGAGCTCGGCCATGTAAAGGCGTCCGCCCTCATCCTGCCACTGGCTCTCGGTATCGAGATGCTGGCTGACAAAGAAACCGACGGAGCAGTTGATCATATCCGCGCCGGCTTTCTCGCACATTTTAGCGAGCGCTACGCCGTCTTCGAGAGAGAGGCCGTCCGGAGTTTCCTTGTCCTCGATCGCGAGTCTCGCGCCGACCATAAAGCCTGGACACGCTTCCTTGATTCCCGAAATGATCTCGACGAGGATCCTTCCTCTGTTTTCCAGGCTGCCGCCGTATTCATCTGTCCGATGATTGTAGTGGGCTGTCAGGAATTCATTGAGAAGGTATGTCGAACAGCAGTGGATCTCAACACCGTCGAGGCCGGCGTCGCAGAGCATCTTGGCAGCTTCGATGTGCTGGTTGATGACTTCTTTGACTTCCTCGTGAGTCATCTCGCGCGCCGGATACCACAGATCTCCGTCATAGCCGGACGGAGACAGGCCTTTTTCGCCTCCGTTGCAGGCAGGATCGGCCAGGAAACCGCCGTGGTGGATCTGCACGATCACCTTGGTGTCGCAGCTGTGGATCACTTCGGCCAGACGCTTCCAGTCCGGCTGGACGCGGCGGCTCGCCACGCTCGGCTGCCTTTCGAGAATGAGTCCGCGCGGGAACGCGACAGCGGATGCTTCAACGATAATAAGGCCGACACCGCCGCGCGCCCTTTCCCGGTAGTAGGCGATCGACTCCGGGCTCAGCGTGCCGTCCGGGCGGCACAGGTTATTGGACATAGGGGGCATGACAAAGCGGTTTTTCAGCGTCAGGGGACCGACCTGGATCGGTTCGAATACAGAAGTCAAAGCGCTCATTTTTATACCTCTCTTTTCTAAGCGTTTGTTTGATTTTTACTCTGAATCCAGTATACTTAAAGCAGGGAAATAACGACAAGTACGCAAAAATATCGAACCAGGTATCTTTTTTCAGACCGGGTGGCTTATGGATAAAAATAACGCAATGGAAGAGTACCTTCAAAGGATCCTCTCCGACAACGAAACAGAAGAGTGCCCGATCCAGCTGACGCTGGAACTTCTTCGCGGCAAGTGGCGTGCGCACATTGTCTACGAACTTTTCAGCCGGCCGTCGTGCCGTTTTAATGAGCTGATGAGGGCGGTGCCCGGCATCACGCGGTCGACGCTGACCACCACATTAAAAGATCTGGAGCGTGCCGGGATCATTCTCAGGGAGCAGTTCAACGAGATGCCTCTCCGCGTTGAGTATTCTCTCACAGAAAAAGGACGGGCTTTGATACCCGTCCTCTATGAGCTGTCAAAATGGGGTGAGACCTATCTTATG
>CACZTA010000323.1 GCA_902783935.1 uncultured Lachnospiraceae bacterium
AACATCACGACGGACCATGTCGGCAATTTCCTTAAGTATACGAGGGACGCAGCGGAAATGATCCGCCTGATCAACTCCCCGAAGCTGAAAGTCCTCTATGACGCTTATCATATGCAGATCAACGAAGGCTGCATCTGCGATACCATCCGTGACTATGGCGACACTTTCGGACACGTTCACATCGCTGACGCGCCCGGCCGCCATGAACCGGGAACCGGCGAGATTTACTATCCGAGAGTTTATAAGGCACTGGAAGACATCGGATACACAGGCTATGTCGGATACGAGCTCTTCCCGGCAACCACCACGGAAGCCGCCGTCAAGGCGATCATGACACTCGTGTAACATTTAACATTTATAATATATAAGGAGAAAACAAATGAGCGGCAAATTAAGAATCGGTTTACTTGGCGCGGGCCGTATCGGCAAGCTGCATGGCACAAACATCCAGAACTTTGTTCCCGAAGCTGAAGTCACGATCCTTGCGGATCCGTTCCTGAATCCGGATATGGAAGCCTGGGCAGCCAGCATCGGCATCCCGAACTGCACAAAGAACCCGGAAGACGTATTCGCGTCCGATGAAGTAGACGCCGTCTTCATCTGCTCTTCTACAGATACACACGCTGATTTCATTATCAAGGCTGCTGCTGCCGGAAAGCATATTTTCTGTGAGAAGCCGATCCATACGGATATTTCCAAGATCAATGAAGCCCTTGCTGCAGTTAAGAAAGCAGGCGTCAAGCTTCAGGTCGGTTTCGTCCGCCGCTTCGACAGAAGCCATAAGGCAGTCCGTGACGTAGTTGCTTCCGGCAAGCTCGGCAAGCCGTTCGTCGTCAAGGTCTGCTCCCGCGATCCGGGTGCTCCGCCGATGGAATACGTCAAGGTCTCCGGCGGCATTTTCCTCGACATGATGATCCATGACTTCGATATGGTCCGCTATCTGTCCGGCAGCGAAGTCACCGAAGTTTGCTCCACAGGCGCTGTCCTCGTCGATCCGCGCTTCGCAGACTACGGCGATGTCGACACGGCAATCGTCACCCTGAAGTTCGCCAACGGCGCAATCGGCGTCATCGACAACTGCCGCCAGGCTCCGTACGGCTATGACCAGAGAGTCGAAGTCCTCTGCGAAAAGGGTACTGTCCAGGATAACAACCATCTCGAGAACGAAGCATTCGTCAGCACCGCTGAGACAGTCGAGTCCGCTAAGCCGACCTACTTCTTCCTTGAGCGCTACAACGACGCATTTGTCTCTGAGACCAAGGCATTTGTCGCAGCAGTTCTTGAAGATGCGGAAGTTCCGGTCACCGGAAAAGACGGCCTTGAACCGGTCCGTATTGCGATCGCTGCTCTGAAGTCCCTGAAGGAAGGCAGACCTGTCAAGCTCGACGAGATCGAAGGCTGATTATAAGAAATACCAGAAAACGAAACCGGAGATACTTGCGTATCTCCGGCTTTTTTATGTTTCCGGCGGAAACCGGATCCGGCTCTGCCTGACTGCGCGCAAAGAGCGCAGGGTGAAGTTTTATTTTGCGTAAAATGCCGGCATTTCCGGGATCTCGATATCGACGGACTGCTGTGTATCCCTGGCTTTTGACGCGCATCCCGCTGCGATCTGGGCCACATATCCGTCCCAGGCAGTCGGACCGTCGACGCGGCCTTCCTTCGATGCGTTGATCCAGTTCTGGAATTCAATATTGTAGGCTTCCGGGAATCTCTCAGACCAGTCGTGGCAGATCGGCGTCAGCCTGGAATCGTTGGTGCGGACCATGGCATACGGCGGCTCCGGCAGATTCAGTACGCCTTCCTCACAGACGACTTCGCAGCGGACATCATATCCGTAATGTGAGAAAACAAAGGACTCAACCGAAATATAGATACCGGATTCCGTAACCAGATGCATGATCTGCGGATCCTTCAGTCCCTCTTTAGCATGTTTCGTCGTCCGCGGGAACACGACATCCGTCTTCACATAGTTTTCTCCGATCAGCCAGCGGAGCACATCGATCTCATGGATCATGGAGTTTTCCACTGACATCTCCGTCTTCCAGCCCACGCCCCCGTCATCATAATTGTGATGGAAGCAGTGAATTGCAAGCGGTGCCCCGTACTTGCCGCTGTCAATCAGATTTTTCAGCTGGACATAACCGGGATCATAGCGGCGCATAAAGCCCACCTGGACGAGATGCTTTCCTCCGGCGGTTTCCGCGTCCACAATCCGTCTGCATGCTTCCGGCGTCGGAGAAAGCGGCTTCTCACAGAATACCGGTTTTCCCGCCTT
>CACZTA010000324.1 GCA_902783935.1 uncultured Lachnospiraceae bacterium
TGAATAAGGCTGCGGAAGCATACAGGGAGACTGTAAAAAAAGCGGGACTTAATCTGGATGAGGGAAAGGCCCGGATCCTTACGATGGTCAACAGCCTGACGGCAGAACACAGAAAGGATCTGTACAAAAATCCTGCGGATGAGGCATTTGTCCTGTCCGGCATCGCGGCCAACTGCCGCACGTTTAAAGCGGACGAGTTTGCATCCAACCCTTATCTCAGGGATGTGAAGCTGAACGGCGCGAACGCCGGCGAGTACCGTCTCGGACAGATCGCATTCAGACCAGGCCAGCTGTTTTTCTGGAACACGCCGAAGAGGGCGGCGAACAGAACGGTGGAGCTTCCGAGGATCGCCTGTTTTGAAGAACAGGCACTCTTTCCGGCGATCCTGAAAGACAGACGGGCTGCGCGCAGCGTGACCCCGAATGAAATTCTCACCGTGGAGCCGCATATCCGTGCAGCAAAAGGAAATATGCTGGCGCTCGGAGGCGGTATGGGCTACTTCGCCTATATGGCGTCCCTGAAGCCTGAGGTCCAGTCCGTGACAGTCGTGGAACAGGATCCCGCGCTGGTGGAGCTCCTGGAAGAGCATATCCTGCCGCAGCTGCCGACCGCTGAAAAAATCAGAATTCTCGAAGACGATCCGATGGATTTCATCGAAGACCTCGATGATGAGATCTATGACCGGTGCTTCCTGAATTACGGCGACATTAATACGTATCTGAAAACTGTGGAAGCCTGCAGGCGGTTCAAATCCATGAAGACCACGTACTGGCTTGAGGATGCGTTCTGCATCAACCTCATCACATTTGTCTATCTGACGATTCTTCGCGCTTTCTATGAAGCTGCCGGCATGAAGCAGCCGGATCTCTCGGGCGCTCCGGAAAACGAGCGGGAGCGGCTGGCATTTGTACAGGAGCTCCTGAAGGATGCCCGGATCCAGCGCCCGGAGCAGGTAGATTATTATATGGATCCGAATAACCTGGTTTACCTTCTCAGATGACCGTTTTCCGGGACACTCATAAAGCTTAAAAAGAAAGAGGCTGTGAAATAAGGGGAGAGATTCTGATATGCTGCCCCGGATTTCACAGCCTCTTTTCAGTTGTCTCCGGTTTTTGCCTCATCCAGATAACTGTAGAGAGTGTATTTTGAGATGCCGAAAACCGAACATACTTTTGGCCCCGATTTCGTGATCAGGAAAGCGCCGCTGTCATTGAGGAACCGGATGGCGCGTATTTTCTCATCCTTTGACATGAGTGAAGCGGGCTTGCCGACCAGTTCGATGCTCTCGCGGATAAGGCTGTCCAGCAGGTCAGCGACATTTGTCGTGATCTTTTCGGGTTCGTTTTCCTGCGGATCGACGGAATGAAACTGGCGGAGAAACTGTTCGGCCGCCATCGTCAGCGTGATGTCCGTGTTGATTCCGAGCACGCCGACGGGGTCTCCGTTCCCGTCGCGGAGAAAGATCGTACTTGATTTCAGGGTTTTGCCGTTATCCGTCTTCGTCAGGTAAGACATGCGGTCATTGAGGGGCTGCCTGTGATGCTTCATCGCGTTAAGCGCTTCCACGACAACATGGGACGGGCCGTCACCGACTTTGCGTCCGGTGATGTGCCCGTTTTCTATCGCGATAATTGAATGTGCCGGATCTTTTGCCTTCAGATCGTGGACGACAAATTCAGTGGAAGGACCGAAATGTTCTGCCAGATCCCGGATCAGATGGGTATAAAACTGAAGATCTGAAGAGGTCATTTACTTCTCCTTTTTACTCAAAAAACTATTTTTCAGCATGCATAAAAAATTTTACAACACCGGTTGACGATTTTCAATGACATTTTTAATATACAGATATATAATTTATATGAAAAGGAAAAGTCTGTTAATAAGGGTCGATATGAAAACTTGATCAAACGAGTGAAGGAGGAGAGAAGATGCTGATTATCGGAAACGGAATGGTCATAACCAGAGACGACGCCAATCCATTTTTCCGGGACGGAGCAGTCGTAATCGACGGGGAAGTGATCCGCGAAGTCGGTGACTGTGCTTCGATGAAGGCGAAATATCCGGACGCAGAGTGGGTGGATGCACACGGACAGGTTATCATGCCGGGCTTCATTAACGCGCACACGCATATTTACAGCGGACTCGCGCGCGGGCTGGCGATAGAAGGCAACAATCCGACCAACTTCTTCGAAGTGCTGGACGGAACCTGGTGGAATATTGACCGGCATCTGACGATTGACGGGACGAAGGCCTGCGCATATGCGACGATCCTCGACTGTATCCGGGACGGCGTGACGACGATTTTTGACCATCACGCTTCGTTCTGTGAAATACCGGGATCTCTTTTTGCGATCCGGGATGTCGCGAAAGAGCTCGGAATCCGCTCCTGCCTGTGCTATGAGGTCTCAGAGCGGGACGGGGAGGAGAAGTGCGCGCAGTCCATTCAGGAAAATGCCGAATTCGCCCGCTGGGCTGCCAATGAAGACGACGATATGATCAAGGCCATGTTCGGCGGACATGCGCTTTTCACGATATCGGATAAAACCTTCGAGAAGATGGTGGAAGCAAATGACGGCCTGACAGGCTTCCATATCCATGTGGCGGAAGGGATGAACGACGTCTACGACAGCCTCCGGAATTACGGCTGCAGACCCGTCAACCGGCTGCTCTATAACGGGATCCTCGGGCCGAAGACACTGCTCGGCCACTGCATTCACGTGAGTCCGGCGGAGATGGATATCATCCGTGAAACGGAAACGATGGTCGTAAACAATCCGGAATCCAACATGGGCAATGCAGTCGGCTGCTCACCGGTTCTTCAGATGATGCAGAAAGGAATCCTCGTCGGGATGGGGACTGACGCCTATACGCATGACATGCTTGAATCGCTGAAGGTGTTCCTGATCATCCAGCGGCATAACGCAGCCCTGCCGAACGTCGGGTTTATGGAAGACACGCAGATGCTTTTCCGCAACAACCGGGAAATCGCGGCGAAGTATTTCAAAAAGCCGCTCGGTATCCTGAAGGAAGGCGCTGCGGCAGACGTGATTGTGATGGATTACAAGCCGTTCACCCCGTTCTCTGATGAAAATATCGACGGCCATATGCTGTTCGGCATGATGGGCAAAAACTGCAGGACGACCGTCATCAACGGGAAAGTCCTCTATAAAGACCGCGAGTTTGTCGGAATTGATGAGGATGCGATCAATGCCTGGACGATGGAGCAGGCGAAAAAGCTCTGGGGCGAACTGAATCACAGAGTGTATTAAGGAAGGAGGAAGAGAGATGAGTGACCTGATGAGATCGATTCCCTATGAACAGCTGCTGGACTGGGTGCTGTCAGAGTACCGCACGAAAGGAAGTATCTTCGGCGTATCAAAAGTCGTTAAGAATACCGGCGGAAAAGCCCGTCCGATTTTCAAGGAGAAAATCGAATCTCCGTTCGGTCCCGCAGCCGGCCCAAATACACAGCTCGCCCAGAATATTATCGCTTCCTACGCCGCGGGCTCACGTTTCTTTGAACTGAAGACCGTTCAGAAGATGGACGGCAGGGAGCTCGCTGCCTGCGTGCCGAAACCCTGCATCACGGCAGGGGACGAGTGCTACAACTGCGAGTGGTCGACTGAACTTGAAGTTCCTCAGGCTTATGAAGAATATGTAAAAGCCTGGTTCATCTGCAAAATCCTCGCAAAAGAATTCGGACTCGGCGACCCGGACGGCTTCGTGTTCAATATGTCCGTCGGCTATGATCTGGACGGGATTAAGCAGAACAAGGTCGATACCTATATCAATGATATGAAGGATGCGTCCGCCACGGGTATTTTCCGCGAGTGTATGGAGGCATCTGTGAAGGCTGCGGAAGACGGCAGGCTGAAACTGGCTGACCGCGCATACTGTGAAGCCATCTCTTCCCGTATCTCTGAATCAATCACGGAATCGACACTGCACGGATGTCCTCCGGATGAGATCGAACGGATCGCGACTTATCTGATTACGGAGAAAAACCTGAATACGTTTATCAA